>CAYGTU010000080.1:0-13130 GCA_964352945.1 uncultured Bacteriovoracaceae bacterium | reverse complement strand
TTATTCAGTCTTCATTACTTTTTCAGACTGCAATTAAATCTGAAGTTATTCTATCCTATCTTGGAATCGGTGTTCAAAATCAACCAAGTTGGGGAACAATGATTAATGATGCAAAGACAGAATTAACAAGAGCAGAGCCTGTTTGGTGGCAATTATTCGGAGCTTCGATTGCAATGTTTGTTTTAGTTTTAGCTTTAAATATTTTAGGTGATGCGATGAGAGATGCTTTAGATCCAAAATTAAAAGGTAAAGATTAATGAGTGATATATTATTAAGTGTAAAAGATTTAACTGTTGATTTCATAACTAATGACAATAATGTTAGAGCAGTTAATAAAGTGAGCTTTGATGTCCCAAATGGAAAAACAATTGGGTTGGTTGGAGAATCTGGTTCAGGTAAATCTGTAAGCTCATATGCTATTATGGGACTCATTCCAAGTCCTCCAGGTATTATTTCAAGCGGGGAAATTTTATTTGAAGGGACAGATCTTTTAAAATTATCAGAACATGAAATGAGAAAAGTTAGAGGTAATCAAATATCGATGATTTTTCAAGAGCCAATGACTTCACTAAATCCTCTTTTTAAGGTTGGATGGCAAGTTGCTGAATCAATAATACTTCATCAGAAATTAAATAAAAAAGAAGCTTGGGAAAAAGCAGTTCAACTTTTAGATCAAGTAGGAATTCCCAATCCAAGTGTTCGCGCTCATGCTTACCCTCATGAAATGAGTGGAGGGCAAAAGCAAAGAGTAATGATTGCAATGGCAATTGCTTGTGAACCGAAATTACTTATTTGCGATGAACCGACTACTGCTCTTGATGTAACAATTCAAAAACAAGTAATAGAATTAATGTTTAATCTTCAGGAAGAATATAAAATGGGTATGCTCTTTATTACTCATGATTTAGGAGTGATTGCTGATATTGCTGATGACGTAGTTGTAATGTATCGCTCAAATATTGTTGAACAAGGTAATTCAAAGAAAATATTTACAAATCCTAGTCACCCTTATTCAAAAGGCCTTATTAATTGTAGGCCAGGTCTTGAGTATAATCCAAAACGTTTATTAACAGTTAGTGATTATATGAATTCAGCTGGTGAAGAAATTGAAATTCCAAAAGAAAGATTAAAAATTCATCATAAAGACTTTTCATATACTGAAGAAAAAAATCCAGTTTTACTTGAAGTAAATAATTTAAAAACATATTTTCCTGTAAAAGGTGGAATATTTAGAAAGACTATTGATAATATCAAAGCAGTTGATGATGTTACTTTCACGCTAAGAAAAGGTAGAACTTTAGGATTGGTAGGAGAATCTGGTTGTGGAAAGACAACTCTAGGAAGAACAATTTTAAAGTTAATTGAACCAACTGCCGGTCATATTAAGTACAACGGAATTGATTTAACTCATCTAAATTTTCATGAAATGCTAGAAATTAGAAAGAAAATGCAAATTATTTTTCAAGATCCCTATGCATCGTTAAATCCAAGAATGACTGTAGGACAAATTTTAACTGAACCAATGAATATACATAATATTCACACTACTAATAGTGAAAGAATGGATTATGCTGCAAGTCTCTTAGATAGATGTGGGTTAAGTGGAAACCAGTTAATGCGTTATCCTCATGAGTTTTCTGGTGGGCAAAGACAAAGAATCAGTATAGCAAGAGCATTAGCGGTAAAGCCAGAATTTATCATCTGTGATGAATCAGTTTCAGCTTTAGATGTTTCCGTACAAGCGCAAGTATTAAATCTGCTATTAGATCTTCAAGATGAACTAGATTTAACTTATATTTTCATTTCTCATGATTTAAGTGTTGTTAACTTTATCTCAGATGAAGTTGGTGTAATGTACGGCGGTAAAATTCTTGAAATGAATACTGCCGATGAAATATACAGAAACCCACAAATGGATTATACAAAAAAATTACTTAGTGCGATTCCCAAGGGAGTTCCTAAGGAACTTTTCTGAGTACACAGCCAAAATAGCAAATCCAACGCCGAAGTATGTATTTAATAACCATTCTAGTCTTAGAACTTCTGAATTAATATACACACCAATTAACCCAAAAATATAAGCTAGAATAACAGTGGATGCATTTAAATTTATTCTATATTTTTCTTTAACAATAACAGTTGTGAAAAATAAACAAAGTAGTGGACCCGCTGTCCATGAAGCCATTTTTAAACCTAGGACTAAAATTCCTTCACTTTTTGAAGTGAGAAATGCAGTTAACATAAGGCATACAGTAATTACAAGCGTATCAACTCGATACAGAAATTGAAGGTTATATTGTTTTCTATTTGGTAAAATATCATTATACAGACAACTACTCATGGCATTTATAGTTGAATCGAGGGTGCTCATAGTCGCAGCTAAAACTCCAGCTACCATTAGTCCTCTTATCCCCACGGGGAAATAATTTGTAATAAAATGTGCGAATAATTTATCACTTGGAATTCCTTCAGGTAAAGGTGAAGTTTGATAATGCACCCAAAGAAGAGAGCCGATTGATAAAAATAAAATTGCGACCATTATGGAAAGTAGAGTCGAAAGTGAAATCGCTAATTGAGCACTTTTTAATTTTTTGTTTCCAATAATTCTTTGAATAAAATCTTGATCTACACCATGAGTGGCCATATCAAAAACGAATCCACCAAAAATACCAATAATAAATGGCCAAGGATTTGAAAAATCAATTATGCTCATTTTGTTAGATTTGTATGCGATTACAATCATATCTGACCAATTTTGCTCTGCAATTTGCGGAATAATATAATGAGCAACTAACCCCCCTAAAACAAATAATCCCATCTGAATGATGTCAGTTCGTACTACTGCTTTTAAACCACCAATTAAAGTGTAGAAATAAGTAACGGCACAGATTACTGTAACAGCAACATAAATATTAATGGCGAAGAATACGGAGATAATAATTGAACCGGCATAAAGTCTCACACCAATACTAAAAAGTTTTGTTATAAAAAACATTGAAGATGTGATTCTCTGGCCATTAACGCTTCCACCTCTGTCTTTCATGATTTGATAAAGTGTTAGACCTTTTCTAAAAATTTTAGGTATGAATATGAAACCAATTACGAATCGAGCTAAAATAGCTCCAAGATAAACATGGATAAATGTAAAATCTTTAGAATAGGCAAAACTTGGAATTCCTAGAAATGTAAGTGCGGATACCTCTGTTGCAATAATAGAGCAAATTGATTCAGTAAAGGTAATATCGTTTCCTGCTAAATATTGCTCATTCGCATCCGTAGCGAGTCTTTTTGATTTTCCTGAGTAAAAAGCTAATATAAAGATGCTAACTATATATAATAAGATTACAAAAATATCTAAAACTTCCATTTAATTCCCGTATTTCAATTTTTAATATTAACTTGATGTTACCTCTCGAATATTAGTTTGACCATTGTTATCAAACGAATGTTTATTAAAATAAATCTGAATAATTCCGAAAAGTTAAGTGGCGAGTGCATAAAAAATGAAAGAATACAAAATTAAAGGAATCACATTTAAAAGACCTCAAGTCCATAGTGTAACTATGGAAGAAATGAAATCAATGAAAATTTCAAAAGGACATTTTATTTATTTTCTTGAAGACATTGATAAACCAATTTATATGAGAGGTCCTGGCGATTTTATTTCTGAAGAATACGTTCAGACTTATGTCAAAAGAGGCGCAACACACTTTCATCTTTTGCCAGAAACCGATGATGCATTCTTAAAAGAACTAATATCAATTTTTAAATCTTTTGAAAGAAATAAAACAGAATTAGATAATTTTCATTCAAGAGATAAATTAATAAATATAATGAAAGAAAGTTATATAGAAGTTAATGACAATTATTCAATCCTAAATCTCATAGTAGCAGCCTTTGATGTCTTTTATCACTTGCCAGAAAAAGTCGTACAAAATCTCTATGATGCTGATGAAGTACTTTATCATCGATCGATGTTAAATGCTACCTACAGTATTATCGTTGCTGTCTTTATGGGATATATGGATTTTTATACTTTAAGAGATATTTACAATGCCACTTTGATTGTTGATCTTGGTTTGGTTGGGCCTAATCTGAACATTGAGATTGTTCAAGCTTGCGAAAGAGAGCGAGAGAAAATAAGAGGTGGAGTTGAATTTCTTGAAAAAAACAAACCAAGTTCAGTTGAGGCTTTTGTAGAACATCCAAGTGCAAGTTATCAAATTGCCAAAAACTATGAAAGTTTCTTTTATAGTTTCGCTGTTTGTGAATTGATTTTAAATCAACATGAATCAGCAAATGGAATGGGCTTTCCCAATGGAGTTAACTATCTTGGAATGCATGACTTTGAAGTTATTGCACAGTATGTGGATCTCTCTATACCTTTTAGGAAGATTAGTTTGAAAAAAGAGGATGGAAACAAAGTATTTGAAAATTGGCTTCAATCAATGAAGAGTGAAGAAGCAATTAATCGAGTAGGATCACAAAGAATTGCATTAATGTTTAATCATGTCTTCAATATGCAATTAAAAAAATCAGATCCATTACCAGTTAATAAAGAAAAGAAAGATAGTCAACCTACAGAAAATTCTCAAAATGAGATAGGAGAAGATTTAGTTGGATAATATGAAATTAAATATCAATATTCTATTATGTTGCGATCTACCTGTTAAGGTAGAAGAAGCATTGATGGAATTTGATGTGAATTTTATAAAAGAATCTGACTTTGATAATACTGATGAAAAGAAAAAAATAAGTTTTGCTATTATCGACGATGTAGGTTCATTAGAATATTTAAATACAAAATATGATTTTGTTGAAAATCATATCAGAGTGATATCTTTATCCCCGGTTGAAAATTTTAATGATTTTATGTCATATAACGGTCGTGCCGTTTTGGATGAATCATGGTTTGATTCTAAGCTAGGTTTAATTTTTGCTCACAAAATACTTTCAGAAAGCGGAAGCGTGCATCTGAATAAAAATTTCAACAGTCTTGTGGCACAGGTTGGAACAGCAAAAATAGGTAGTCATATGAAAATGGGGTATTACTCAGATATGATTGCTTTAGATGCTTTTGAACATAATTTTAATGTTGTTGGTATGAGAGGATTCTTTGATTCAATAACTTATTATTTAACTTATTTAAAACAAGCAGGAATAAGTACCTATCCTCTTCATTTAGAGTACGCAAATGCAGAGAATTTATTTTTTGTTCAGATTAGTGCCAGTGTAAGAGATTTTATTGGTGAATATATAAACGCATCAGTAGGTTTAGAAGATCCCTTCGATCCGTATAAGCATTTACTTAGATCAGCAGCTTTTTTGACTGATTACCTTGACGTTACTTACATTGAGCAGAATGAAAAACTCGTTTTTACGGGTATCTGGGAGAATCTAGACAAAAAGAAAAAAAAATCTAGAGTACAAAGTTTTGCATTCAATAATATCTTTTCCGCGAAACAGCAGCAGCTAGTTATTAATGATCGAATTGAAGTATTAAAATCTTCAGTTAGTGATGAAAAAATAAGAACTGAAAAGACTTTAGAAAAGCTAGAGGAAAAAGCTCTCCCGGGTGGTCCAGCTGCCCTAGAAAGAGAAGATGAACCAGAATTTATCAATGTGGATGGTCACGGAGAGTTAAATATTGGAGATATGCTTGAGCATATAATAGGAAATGCCGAAAGTGATAATCCATATGTACAGCTTGAGGGCATGACAGAAGACAATATGAAGGTTTATCTCAATGGTTTTGGTGATGATCCTGATTTTGCTCAAAAAATATCTGGTGAAAATATAGAGAGTATCCTACAAAAAATTCAAGGTTATAATATTAAAAAAGCAAGTGAAAGTAATCTTGATAAAACGCGTGATGAATTAAAAGATGATCTTGAATATAAAACTTTTGTAAGAAAATCCCTCGAAGAAAATATAAAAGAATTATCTGAAAAAAATCTATCAGCGGAAGAAGTTACAGAAATTGTAACTTCAACAATCGAAGAAACTTCAGATGATGAATTTCAAATTGTAAAAGGTAGTAAATCTGAAAAGGAAGCAGGCAAGCAGCAATTAATTGAAAAACGCTCAGCGAAACTTGATCCAAGTGAAGCTCACAAGGTGGGAGTCGATTCACTTCAGAAATTATGGGGGATTGAGAAAAAATATGTTGTAAAAAAATCCCAAGAAAAAATAAACGATAGAAAAGAAGATTCAATGTCTGTAAAGAGTCTGGGACAAGAGGGACTGTTACAGCAATTAAAACAAAAAGATGATTTAATTCAAAACATGAAGAGTAAGCTGAAAACTCTCATGGCCCAGTTAAAAAATGTAAAAGAATCGAATAAAATAAGTGAAGAAGTAACAAAAATTGCTAGTGAAGAAATTATGTCAAGTGTTCCTGGAGCTCAAGTTGATGAGAGTAACTTAGAGCAAGACCAGCATGAAAGCAATAACTCATCACAGGATTTAGGAAGTTTGCAAGAGGGACAGGCTCTGTCGGCTCAACAATCGGAAGAAATAAAAAACTTGCTTAGCAGGCAACTTGAACTAGTGAAAAGAGCTAAGAATTTTCAATTGGAAGCAA
The DNA here is from genome assembly GCA_964352945.1 of uncultured Bacteriovoracaceae bacterium. Taxonomy (GTDB): domain Bacteria; phylum Bdellovibrionota; class Bacteriovoracia; order Bacteriovoracales; family Bacteriovoracaceae; genus CAYGTU01. Next base: position 6,547 of record CAYGTU010000080.1, on the reverse strand, counting down.
AGAAGCGAGAGATTGAACTTAGGTCTCAAAAGCTTGTTTATGATAAGCAGATTCTTGGCTTAAACGGAAAAATTAAAACTTTAGATATTGACCTTGAGAAAACAAAATCTGGTATTCAAACTCTTTCAGAAAGAAAAGATAAACAGATTGAGGCACAAAATAATAGAATGCATAGTTTGAACGCTATGGTTTCAAAATTAAAAGCCTCAAATAATGATGCCATCATTAAAAAATTAGAAAAAGAGAAAATTTCAATTCATCGACAATTAGATAAATTTAAGAAACTTTCAGAAGAAGCCATGCTTCGTTTAAGAAATGCTGAAAAACATAATAGAACTTCGGCTCTTGAAGTAGAATTAAAGAGTCAGAAAAAGACATCTGAGTTACTTCAATCTAAAATTGAAAGAAGTGATAAGGATAAATTGTTAGCAATTCAGAAATTTAATGAGATGAAAAAATTTAATGTTCAATTGAAAACTAAGTATGATGAACAAGTTCAACTTGTAGCAGCTAAAGATAAAGAAATTAAACAAATTCAAGCTGAACTTGCTAAGAAGCCTACTGAGGTGATTAAGACAGTTGAAGTAAAGGCCGAAGCAGCAGAGATTGAGCAATCAGATATTTCACCAATTGAGCTTCAGCATATCATTGATCAAAAAGATGCAAAAATTAAAGATCTCTTAGAGCAGCTGGAAAATATTCCTGAGCCTGCTGTTGCCGAAGCACCAAAAGTTGAAACAGCTCAAGCTGAAATTACCAAGCTCGAACTTAAGCAATTAAATACCAAGCTGCATAGACTGGAAGATGAAAGATCTAAAAGTATTGAGGATATGAGAGGGGCGAATAAAGCAGTCTCTGATGCACAGCGCGATATAAAGAAGAAAGATATGGAAATAAAAGCATTAGATGCAAAATATAAGAATCTAGAGAGACAATTCGAACTCTATAAACAAAAGAATAATGGGCGTAAAGCCTCATAACTACTTTTTTTCTTGTCACATTATCCGAAATTTCTTATAAATACGCTTACACTTTATTGTGCCCGAGTGGTGGAATTGGCAGACACGCTAGACTTAGGATCTAGTACCGTGAGGTGTGGAGGTTCAAGTCCTCTCTCGGGCACCACTTATTAAATATATATTCCTCAAAACATTTAAAATGTTTCTTCTAGATTCTCTTAATTATCGGAAAAATTTGTTATTTTATTATTAATTGTAAAAGCGGCTCTAATATTTTAAATTACTTAGATGCTTTTGTGCGAAATGCAATATTATCAAATCTTACCAGACAAGACGAAAAGCAAAAATGCTTCAACCTTGATAAATGCTATCATTAATTGTCTAATGTAACTAAGCTACTAGAAGGGTAATTTAAATGTACAAAGATGAATTGAAAGGACTGACAGGAATTCGCTTCTTTGCGGCTATTCATGTTGTCCTTTATCACAATTTTTATTTGTTTGGTTCAATTACAGAAAATACACATTCTCTTGTTCAATCATTTTTTAATAAAGGTGAAGTAGCGGTTTCATTTTTTTTTGTTTTATCGGGATTTATTTTAACCCATGTGTATAAAGATAAAATGAATTCGACTCTAGATCGCAAAAAATTCTTACTCGCAAGATTTGCCAAGCTTTATCCCTTATATGTATTAGGTTTTTTGCTTGATCTTCCAAGAGGAATTTTATATTTTTTAGAAAATAACACTTTTGAAATTGCACTTGTAAAAATTTCAACCAGTTCTATCGCCTACTTATTGATGCTACAATCGTGGATTCCACAACTGACACCAAACTGGAATTCTCCTGCTTGGTCATTATCCTGTGAAGCATTTTTCTATATTGTTTTTACTATTTTTATTACAAAAATCTTATCTACTAAAAAAGATTGGATATTGTCTGTAATGTCGATTGCAATTCCAGCATGTCTTTATATATTTCTTGAAAGTACAAACTTTGATTTTGAAAACTCTTTAAATAAAGTGCTTTTTAGAAGTTTTCCTCTGCTTCGAATATTTGAATTTATTCTTGGAATACTTGCATATAAATATATTTCTAGCGTTGGTGTTATTCAAAATTATATTAAGAATAATTCAAATTTTATATTTTGGTCTTCACTTTTAGCTTCAATCTTTTTTGGCACCCAAGATAGTCTCCCATTTAAACCAATGATGTATTTTTTTATATTTATGCCTTTATTTATCTGTATGATTATTTCCACATATTCTCAGAAGATTAAAGGACTTTTTTTTATTGAAAATAATATTTTAAAATTACTTGGGGCTTCAAGCTATGCTTTATATATTACACATCAGCCAATCCATTCACTTTTTGCAAGATATACTAATCCTGGAATGATAAGTGGATCTATTTACTTTATATTAATTATTCCAGTTTCTGTATTGCTGTATAAATTCATTGAACTACCTTTGCAAAAAAAGATTAAACTGTTTATTGGGAAATATCTCTCAGCTTAGGTCGGATATTACTAAAATATTTTTTTTGAAGCTTTTTAGACCACAGACTCATAGGGTATTCTACTAAAATATAGATACTAATTACTGCTAGATACATGCCTAGAAATCTTAAACTATCAAACTTCCAATGAAGATAATGACTTAAGAAAAGCTGTTGCCACAAATAAAGCCCATAAGAAAGAATTCCTATATGTCTAAGAATTTTTCCATTTAACAAACGATAGGTTTTACTTTCTTTTTTAATAAATAATATATACGCCATTAAGTTTATTATGGCTATTCCTTCCAAGGTATAGCCCAAAGTCATTGTATATTTACCCTGAAAAAGATGTTTTAAATATGGTGAAGCCAAAAATAAAAATATAAAAGATAAAACGTGTAACTTATATTTTTCAATTTTTTGAACCCAAACTATAATTGCTCCGGAATCATAAATGTATGCTAGCCAACATCCAAACATTAAGCTATCTGCACGAGAGTGAAACATAATAGGCAGTCGACTTCTCCAATCAGGAAACAAATAGTAACTAGCAATCCTAATGAAAGGAGAAAGTAATATTATTATTAAGGGAAATTTTGAAGTATTTCTAAGTGAGATTAAACCAATAACAAAAGGCCAGGTTAAATAAAATTGCTCTTCAACAGAAAGTGACCATGAATGACCTAAGAACCAATTCTGAGTTTCATAGACATAATTCCATGTATAACTTAAGGCACTTAAAATTTCAAAATCTTCTAATTCAAGGATAGGGTAAATATTCAAAAAGATAACGATAACTAAAATATAAAAGTAAAAAGGAGGGAAAATTCTAAAAAATCTTTTAAAGTAAAAAAGCTTGTAGTCAATCTTATCGCTTTGAGATTTTTCTTTTATAAGAAATCCATTAATGAGAAAACCACTTAATACAAAAAATATCGAAACTCCAATAGATTGGAGTTTACCCAAATATTGAGAAAGATTTAATAAATATGAAGAATACATGAAAGCAGAATGACCAAAAATAACCAAAAGAATAGAAATAGCTCTAATCCCGTCCAATGATGGGATTGATTTGGTTTTAAAAGATGAAGAGTATGCTTCTTTGAGATATTTTTTCACTTAACGTACATGTCTTTTTATATTCATCATATAATCTTAATAAATTTTTCTCATAAAAACGAGAGAAATTTAATTATGTTAATTAGTAAATTCATGGTTTAGTAATTATGTCATACTTTGGTTTTGAAACAAATTTTTATCGCTTAAGAAAAGCATTTACACTCTTGTTGAATACTTTTTAAATCAGATAAATTAGTAGCTCACCAAGAAAAAAGCTTATAATTAAAAATGTTCATAATTATCCACATAAAAAGTTAAGTTACATGACTTTAATCGTATTGTTTATTGTAGATGAAGTATCATACATACTCATTATATGAGATATAGGAGAATACTTTATATCTAGCTTTCTTTGATTGTAAGATGATGTTATTTTACATAATATTATGGGTGTCGATACAATCGTCTAATATTTATCATTAAAACCTTGGATAGCTATGAAATTTTTATTTTGGATTTTAGTTTTTGCGAAATCGACTTTTGCAGATATTTGTATTTGCCAATATCCAAATACCGATACTCATTATGGTCAAGGAAAAAAGGGTGAAATAGGATTCTATAAATTAGGTTGTGCTTACTGGTATCAAACTCAAAAAGACTGTAGGCTAACTGAAACCATTGATATAAATGATTCATTGAAACCATTCCTAGATAAACGAATAAGATCAGATGAAAAAATTAAAATAGGCTATGTGGGACATTGGTCTGGAAGTTATACCACTCTAAAATATCTTGATAACGAAATTAAGCCATTACTTGATCGTTACCGAGTCTCAATTGAAATTGATAATACTGCTTGTGAACCTTTAAACGATCCTAAACTAGTTTATAATCATATCAAAAAGTATGAGTTACAAGAAGGTACTTTTTTAAGAGTTGAGGGTGCACAGGGAACAAGCATTGGAATGTGGGATAAATTATCAAGGAATTACAGATTTGCAGATTTACTGGCCTATGCAGATACGAGAGAAACTAGCCCAGGTTATCCAGATTGCTCAAAGTATTTAAATCAAAAATGTACCAAACACCAAGCAAATGAGTACGGCTACTGTAAAGTAAATAGCTTTTTAAAAAGAATATATTGTAATGGTAATCAAGCAAATAAAGAAGCAAAACGCTTTACTTGGAGACATTTTTAATTGAGTCAAAATGAGAAATACCATTTAGAAAATCTTGATGGTCTAAGGGCCATTTCAATTCTTTTTGTTCTTATTTATCATGGAGCTTGGTTTTATTTAGGTCCAGAATCTCTAAATTATAATCCACACTTATGGCATAGTTATTTTGAATACGGGATAGTGGGGGTTCATATTTTTTTCGCTATTAGTGGATTTTTAATTACTTCAAGAATTTTACAAGAAATAAAAGTATACGGAAGTTTTTCTCTTAAGAATTTCTATTTAAAAAGATTTTTCAGAATTTTCCCACCATTTTATACCTATTTATTAGTGCTAGTTTCACTTTCAGTATTTTCATTAATAAAAGTTAGTCTTACTGACATTTTAAGTAGTGCTACATTTACACGAATTTATTTTGTCGAAAACATTGGTTGGTATACTGCCCATGTATGGTCATTATGTGTAGAGGAACATTTTTATATAATTCTTTCATTTTTATTTTTTATTTTTAAGTCACGGAAAATTGTCAGAATAAGTATTCTCTCTATTGTTTTGATTGCAATAATTCAAAAAATGGGATTTACATATAAACATATTGATGATGTTGCTCTATTTAATAGATTCTTTAAAGTGTTTCAGCATATGCAATTTATGATTCCTGCTGTGATTTTTGCTATAATTGGCTTTGATAAAAGGAGTATGAATCTTAAAAGCTGGCAAACTATGATTCTTATTTTTATGTTTGCAGCTGGAGTTTTTGTGAATTTTCCAGGAAAGTATATTATTTGGCCCTGGATAATTTCTTTATTGGTAGTTGCATCCAGTTACCATCCAACTGCTTTTCTGAGTAAAATCTTATCGAATAGTATTTTTCGGTTCATAGGGAAAATTTCTTATGGATTATACCTATGGCAGCAGCTATTCTTTACGCCATTTAATGAAGTCGGTTTTCACACAACATTACCTTTAGCAGTTAAAGTGCTATTGATCTTTACTGTTGCAACAGTATCCTACTATACAATTGAAAAATATTCCTTAAACATAGGAAAAAAATATACAAAAAATAATTTTTAAATTAATTCTATAATTTATTTCTTTGTTAGAATAACATTCATTGGAAACCCAAAAATTGCTTGAGCTGGCCATAAGAGAAATTTCTTTATTATATTTTTAATTATTTTTATTTTCCAAACGTATCCTACAATTCTAGCTATAAATGCGAAACGTGTTTTTGAGGTGATATTTAGATTATCAAGTTTGTTATCATAATAATCAGAAAATAAATGTTTGTATCCTAAATTAGCTTTCCTAAACATTCTATTATATCTCCATATAGAATATTCATTTTCATTAATATGACTTTCTCTATAGGCAAGGGTATTGTCAGGTCCACCTAAGTTTTTAATTATTCCCCATGTAGGGTCATTAATCATTAAGCATTGACCATCAACTTTAAGTATACGAGATATTTCATTAATTAGGCTTTCTGGTGTTGTACTATGATGACTGGTTGCTGAAATGATTATTAAATCAAAACTTTCATCTTTGAATGGAAGTATGTTCATATCAGCAATGATTTTATGAGGCCAAAGATCAAAACTGTGATTATTTGGTAAATCAAAATGTATATTCAAGGCAAAACAATTACTCGTATCCTTGAAAGGAGCTAAAAAGTAATAATCATGGCATGAACCTATTTCTAAAACGTCTCTAAATTCGGAACGCTTCAATTCTTTTAAAGCCTGATCAAAATTTAATTTTGTTTGAAGATAATAGTGAGAATTGTCTTTTTCAGTTTGTTCAAATTTCTTACTAAACCCTGCTAATTATTCAAGACTTCAAAATTGATTTTATT
>CAYGTU010000079.1:2607-13166 GCA_964352945.1 uncultured Bacteriovoracaceae bacterium | reverse complement strand
AAAATTCCCTTTGCTGAAATAACTGAAATTCAAACACTCGATCCAGAGGCTGAGTTTTCTACCGTCATCGTTTTTAGGGGTGAAAAAAGATACACCTTCTATTTTCTGGATGAACCAGCAACTATTGAAAATTTTGTTAGAGAATGGCAAGATGCCAAAGTTTCTGAAAAATTTGCAGCCTAATTATTGAACAAATACAAAAGCATTTATACTTTTTGCAAATAAATAAAATGCGTCATCGCGTATATATTTTAATTCTAAAATCGCTCCACGACTCTTATATTGTAATAAATAACTCGTATAAACTCTTACAAGCTTACCCTGACTTTTTGGAAAGCTTCTGTTATATCCATAATCTTCTGTCACAATTCCAAAAAATGAATTGGGAGTTTGAATATAAGAAATACAAGCGTCCCCTACATAATAAGGGTCAATCTCACCGCAAAATACATCCACTACAACACCTTCAATATAATTCGTAGCTGGTTGTCTCTGTGCAAATACGCTTGTAGTAAAAACTATGCTTAAAAGAATTAAAATTGCTTTCATCTTATTATATCCCTTTTTTTATTTTAAATTATTATTTAAATAGGCCATCAGTTCATTCTTATTTACTAAACGATTTTTAAGCTTTCCTCTCTTAGCAAACTTACTTTTCTTGTTGTCATTTACAAGAGTTGAGTCACAAAGAGATCCGTTTTCATCAGCTTCCACTATAAGCTCAGCTACTTTTGTATTCGAAATCCCTCTTCCATGTAATGAATATTTTCTTAAAAATTTCTTAACGAACCTATTAAAGCTCCCAGTTTTCACTGATTGATTGTTAGAAACCAATCTAGCTTGAGCTAAAATTTTGTTCATATTATTTATTTTTACAAAATTAACAATATTTATTGTTTCTATAGTAACAAATGCAGCTGCACTAGCGGTAAAGCCAATTAAAGCACCATAAAGTGGAGCAAAGTTTATAAATAAAACACCCCCACCAGCAGTTGTGCCTGAACCATATAGAGCTTTAGCAATAAATCCACCAGCAAGAGTTGTTCCTGCTACACCTGCAAGACCTACAGGAATTCCCCAAGTTACTTTTTTAAGCAATTGACTCTTTCTTAATTCAAAGTCATCAATGCAAGTATTGTTTTCTGAAGCTATATAAGGAGCTGCTAAAACAAAAGATTCTAATAATTCATTATTACTTTTAGATAACTTTGTTTCGACCTCAGAGTTTGAAAAGGCAAATTGTGTAGACAAGAGCAGCGCACCAAGTAATGACAAAAATTTCATATAGACCTCATATTTAATATTATGTGTTAAAGGCGTTATAAAACATAAATTGCAATGTGTTAATTAAAAAATTTAATATCACTTAACATCTGAAGCATAAAATCAAGTACATACGTCATGCATCATTACAATGTAGACCAAATTAGTCATATTAAGAAAAACAACTAAGGTGTTAAAATGAAAAATTCCATTCTTCTTATATTTTTTATAACTATAATAAATAACACGTCATTTTCTAAAACTCATGAAATTGAAAATTACTTGCCACATAATATAGAGGCAATTGATGAAGATCTATTTAAATATTTCATGGGGGATAAAAAAAGTAGAGATATAGGATTAAACCTTTTACTTGAAACTAGATCTTTAAGATACGCTCCATCTGATCTTTATTACCAATCTAATTTATCTAACGCCATAAAAGACATGGTAAGAACTCTTGATGTAGATCTTCACCTCTTTGATACAGATCCAGCTAAAACTTGGGCCCCAAAAGGCTTTGTGCTAGCTGCTTTTAAAAATGAACTTGTATCATTACTCAATAGCACTGAAACAAATCGATACCTATCTTCACTGGAAGAAGCGTTAATAAAGGCATTAGGTGGTTTAGTCCCTGTTGAAAATCCAGATTTTAATTTATGGGAATTTACCTTAAAGCATTTTAATCTTAATAAAATGAAAGCAGCTAAATATATCGCTGTCTTATTTCAAGATACAACTTTTGCAAAACTTCACCTTGAGCTTCTTGATATAAAAGTTTTAAGCAAATCTAAACTTTATATTAGAAATATTGAATTGCTATCAGATAATTTAAGTAGAATATCAATGGCACTAACTCATAATTCAAAACTAGCGAAAAAGCTTTTCTTCCCTAAGTTAAATATATTAGAAGATCTAAATCCTAATTTTTATCATTTTTATGTACCGATGTATTTATCAATGAGATTAGTTGAGAAATCTCACAAGCCCTATTTTGCAATGACAGCAGCTTGGTTACTTACACTAACTTATGAAATTGCCTCACTGGAAGATGATTACAGAAATATTCTAAGGGATCCAAAGACTCTAACTAACTCTTGGGCAATTGGAGATATATACACTGGTTATATTGGAACAATCATTGGAACTGGTTATCAGCAAGCTATAAAAAAAGAATACTTAATTAAAGAATGTGCTAAAAATTATTCCAATACAATTAGAAGTATTTTTCAATTTCATGTAGGAAAATTTAAGAAACAAAATCAGACATCTTTTGAATAATATTTAAAGGAATTTCATGTCCACCATTAAATTCATGAAATTCTGACTTACATCCTTTATTCATCAATTCGTTCTTTAAATCAACTGCCCCTAGAAAAGATAAAATTTCATCTTGCTTACCGTGTGATTGAAAAACTTTGAGTTCCTTGTTTGGGTATGATTGAAATAGATTATTATTTACTAAGACTCCACTTAAAAGAAGTGCAGCCTTGAGATTGGTATAGTTTTTAAATATTAAATGACTTAAAAGCATCGCTCCTTGAGAAAAACCACCTATAATGAGTTCTTCATAAGAATCCAGAGCTTTAATAAAAGAATCTAATTTATCTAAGGCCAACTCAAAGCCTTCAGGGTTTATATTTTTAAAATCTCTGTGTGTTCCAGACATTTGAGCTTGCGTTAAAGCTTGCATATCAATGGGAAACCATGCTCTGCCACTTATGTATCCCATTGGGATTTCTAAATGACCATTTGGAAAATACCAGTCAAAATTTTTATGATCTTTTATATAAGAATGAAGAGGATAAAGATCTTCAAAGCTAGCACCATATCCATGCACAAGAACAATTGCCTTTTTAGAATTATTTTCAATTGTTATGGAATCTAAATCACTAATACGTTTTACTATCGCCATTTCTACATTGCACTTACATTCAAATAAATCGTTTTTGCTTTTTTATCAACTACTAACCATTCTTTCTTTAGTGCTGAAAGTAGCGTTAAAAAAAGTTTAGTCGTTTTAACTTTACCGAGTTTAATCTCATCAATAATTATTTCAAATACTTTTGTTTTTTCATCAAAAGTTACCATTGCTTCTAACTCAAGTTGAATCTTAGATTTTTTACTAATATAAAAGCTAGCGTTTAAAGTTAAAAAATTTGTGGCCATTATTAGATCGATATCTCTTATGCTTAAAGCTGGGTAATGCCCATTTCTAATTAAGAGGCGATCAAAAAATCCCTTAATTTCTGATTTACCTATTAGAAAAGTTAATTTAGAAGTGATGATGTGCAGTTTTGCTGTACAGGTTTCTATAAAATATCGTCCAATATCTCTAGAGCCTCTCGCCTGCCCACAAGAAATATAAATATCGTCAAATGAAAAAGTATCTTTTCCTATAGATAAATTTAAAGGTTTTGATTTTAAAGAAATATCTTTAGGAGCTAATGATAAATAAAAATTCTTAACATCAATTCCTAGGGCATCTTTTAAGATATGAGGAGGGTCTTCCCAAAACAACTCCGAACCATCAGAAACTATTTTTAAGCCACCTTTTTCAACAGAGAGTGAAATATCATCAAAAATTTCGCGTTTAGAGTTAACTAGAATATCTTCAATTTTAACTGGATTATAAAAAGCTTCATCGAGAGATTCTATTTCAATAGGAGGCTTTTTTCTTTTTTTATCACCCTTACCAATCCAAATACCTACTTTAAAACTTTCAATCTTCCCCTCACCAGATGGGTTCTTGTAGTTAATAGACATATTGTCGATGCTCAAACTATCCAGATTAGTATCTTGAGAGAAAGCAATTGAACTGAAAAGCATTAAGCTAAGTATTTTTATCAGATTTTTCATTCAGTCATTGTATCCATAGTGAATACGAGTAGACAAGCTCCATAATATCAACTACTTAAGGTAAAAAAAGGGGCTTAATAAATCGCTTAATCTGCCGATAAGTTTTATAACTGAGGAGGCAAATATGAGTGCCGCACATGATACTAAAGGCAAAGGTCAAATAGAAGAAGATGAAGAAGAAAACAACGCTACTGTAGTTGTTGACTTGGCCATGCTCAAAAAGCTTAAAGGTGAAACTGTGGATGAAACAGGAAACGCCACGGAAGTTGTTCCAGATTTAGATTTTGGTAGCGACGATGATGCAACACCTGCAGCTCCAGCAGCAAGCTCAATTCCCTCATTTACTATTTTATTGTTTGAATTTGGACAACCCTTATTTGAAGCTTCACAATCTTTGCTACCTAGTGGTTTTAAATATGAGTTAATTAAAGATGTTAATGTATTAAGTGGAAAGCTTAAAGGTGATGAATTTAAAGTAGTCTTCTTTAATTATGATGGTAATCCAAAAGCCGTTAATACTCTTTCAGCTCAAATTAAATCAAAATTTCCTAATGTAAAAACGGTTATATTTGCTAAAAATATATCACCAGATAAAGCAGCGATTCATAAAGCATCAGCTAGTGGCGCTAATGGCTACATATCCGGTGCTATAGAAGCAGTAAAAGTAAAAGAACAATTAGAGATTATCTATAAAGCAAAATAACCATATGACCCTTAAATAGGGTCATATCTTACACTTTCATACATATAACGCATAAACTCATGACAATTTTTGTACAGCATTAGACGATTTCATCTCACTTTGAACAAGGAAAGAGTTGAAGCGAATAATCATAACTGCACTATTGATTACGGCAAATTTAATGGCCGAAACCGACTGGAGTGAAAAATTTTCTCTTCCATCAACTGATGGTAAGTGGTCAGAAAAAAATAGAGAAAACATTCTCCAAGTTAATGATCCCGCAATTCTTGAAGAACAAATAATGGACGGAAGGGTTCACGCTCTATCCTATCCTGTGGAAACAACTGAACTTTTAATCCCCTACGAATCGATTAAAAAATTTATGGATTCTGATACTGATTCAAAAATTAGAAAGTATATCTATAGAATTGGTAAGTCGGCCGTACCGTTTAAAACGATGAAAGAATTATATAAATGGATTGGACTAACTAATCTTCCTGAAAATACTCAACAGCAGGGCCCAAACCCAATTCCACTTAGTAGAGTAAATAAAGATTTTCCAATGGGAGCAAGTTTTTTTACAAAAAATAATGCTATCGGTTTAACATTTAGCTGTGCTGCTTGCCACTCTCAAGATCTTTTTGGAACAAAAATTCTTGGACTAACTAATAGATTCCCTAGGGCCAATGAACTTTTTAGAATGGGAAAAACTGCATTTCAATTAACTAGTCCAAATGTTTATGCAGCAATCTTTAATGCAAGCTATGGTGATAAAGAAATGGTTCGACATGATCGACACATTTTAAATTGGGTTGGAGTAAAAGAGCCTCAGGTTTTAGGTCTTGATACCTCACTAGCTCAAGTTGGAATTAGCTTAGGAAAAAGAGAAAAAGACGCTTATGCGACAAAAACTTTAAAAAGCTTAATCACCAGCGGTAAACATCCTTTAGAAAAAATGGTCGCGGATTCTAAGCCTGCTGTTTGGTGGAATCTTAAATATAAGACTAGATGGCTAAGTGACGGTTCAGTAGTAAGTGGTAATCCAATCTATACTAATTTTTTATGGAATGAAATTGGTAGAGGTGCTGACTTAGAAAAATTAGAAAAATGGCTTCTTGAGAATCAGGATGTTGTTGAAGAACTGACTTCCGCCGTATTTGCTACAAAAGCACCAAGTATTACAGATTTCTATGATCCCCAAAAAATTGATATTGAAAAAGCTAAACGTGGTGAAAAATATTTTAATGATACATGCATGAAATGCCATGGAACATATATAAAAAAATGGAGTGATCCATCCGCTAATGAACTGTCATATGTAGAACAATTAGAGACAAAAAAAGTTATCTATCACGCAAAAACACCAGTCTTTAACGTTGGTACAGATCCAGGGCGCTACAAGGGCATGGAAACTTTTGCAGATGATTTAAACAGATTAGAAATTTCAAAAAAATTAAAAACTGTAATTCGCCCTCAAAAAGGCTATGTTCCACCTCCTCTTGTTGGTATCTGGTCAAGATGGCCATATTTTCACAACAATTCTATTCCTAATCTCTGTGCCCTACTGACTGAACCTCAATTTAGACCTAAGAAATTTTTTATGGGTGAAGCGACAGATAAGGCAACTGACTTTGATTTTAAATGTGTTGGTTATCCAGTTAAGGAAGTTCCGGCGAAATGGAAAAGAGAGCAATTAATTTACGATACAACAAAAGAAGGGCTATCCAATGCAGGGCATTTTAAAATGCTACAAAATGAAGATGGCTCTGAAAAATATCTATGGGAACAAAAGTTAGAAATCATTGAATTCCTTAAAACATTATAGTCATACCTATTTAAATTACGTTACTATTAAATAAACGAGGATAAATCGAATGATATATTGCAATAGAACTATAAATTTTAGACATATAAAAGCTTTTGGATTTGATATGGACCATACCTTGGTGACTTATCATACAAAAGCATTTGAAAAACTTTCTTTTGATAAAATTAAAGAAAAATTAGTGAATGAGTACCACTACCCTGCTGAAATCAAAAAACTAAAGTTCACTTTTTCCAACGCTATTCGTGGACTTGTGATCGATAAGCAGAGAGGAAACATCCTTAAAATAAGTAATTATGGGATAATAAAATCAGGTGCTCATGGTACAACAAAATTAGATTATCATATTTTACAAGAAACCTATCGTGGACAAATAGCAGATCTTAATGATGATAACTTTAGATGTGTTGATACAGCATTCTCTATTGCTCATGCTGTAATTTATGCACTTCTAGTCGATTTAAAAGATGGAAAGTTATCAAAGCTTCTTCCGGATTATGAACAAATTGAATCTGATGTAATGGACGCCCTTGATTTGGCCCATAGAGATGGATCACTTAAAACAGAAGTATCAAAAAATGTAAAAAAATATATTAAACAAGATCCAGAAGTAGTTCACTCTCTTGAGAGATTTAAGAAAGCTGGTAAAAAAATATGGATTATCACTAATTCTGATTATGCTTATTCAAAAATTTTACTCGATTTTGCTATTCTTCCTTTTTTAAAAAATCATGAACATTGGACTGATTTATTCGAAATAGTGATTACACTTTCTTCTAAGCCTAGATTCTTTTCTGAAAGACTACCATTTTTATCTGTAGATACAGAGACAGGTTTGATGAGTAATGCTGATTTTCCTATATTAAAGGGTGTTTATCAGGGTGGTTGTGCTTCAAAACTTGAAAAAGATCAAGGTTTAAAACCAAATGAAATTCTATATTTTGGTGATCATATTTTTGGTGATATCTTAGCCGTTAAAAAGAATTCAAATTGGAGAACTGCCTTTATTTGTGAAGAACTAGAACAAGAGTTGATTTCAATTGAAAAAACTAAAACAATATCAAAGAACATTGTTAAGCTAATGAATACTAAATCAAAAATTGAAGTTAATATCGATAAAAAAACAATTAAAGCAATTGATAATCATCAAACTTATAAAAAAATAGATATTTCTAAAGAGTTAGCTGAAATTAGAAAAATTGATCAGCAATTATCTGAACATATTAAAAATCATCATAAATATTTTAATAAAACATGGGGTGAAATTATGAGAAGTGGAGGAGAGCCCTCTCGATTTGCCGGACAAGTTGAAAAATATGCCTGTATCTATTTGGCACGTGTCTCAAATTTAATTGATTATTCACCCAAAGCTTATTTTAGACCTATTTATAAAAAAATGTCTCACGAAGCATAAGAATTTTTAATACTATTAATAAAATTATAGTCATCTAAGTTATTATGCTTTTTATAGCCCTTAAGTAGGATATCTGCTTTTTTAAGAAGCGAAGCTTTTATTTTATCAACCACTGAATTATCAAATTTCCTATTTTTTAATAACCAATCGAGACTGATTACTCTAAAGTAATCCATCGCTCTATACTTGGTGGAAAGTTGATCCTCATGCCCTCCATATTTATTTACTAGAGGAATATCAATTAATCCTACTTCATTTTCAGAGAGTATTTTAAGCCATAAATCATAATCTTCACAAACAATGAAATCTTCTCTAAAACATTTATACTTCAACAACAATTCTCTCTCTATAACTACAGTAGAGGGGCTTAATATGCAGCTTTCAATTGATCGTTCAAATATATCTCCTCCTGCTTTTTTTTGCTTATTATTTTTTAATATTATCTTGGAATCTCTTACCCAGTTCTCATCTGTATGAATAAATCTAGCGTTATTTGATTGAATATAATCAAATTGTATAAGTAATTTTTCAGGCAACCATTCATCATCTGAATCCAAGAAGGCAATATATTGACCTGTTGATTTTTCTACTCCAAAATTTCTTGCCGCACTTACTCCTTTATTTAATGTTTTAAAGTATTTGATCCTTGAAAAGCCTTCAAGGAGAAGTGAAGTATCATCTGTCGATCCATCGTCCACAACTATTAGCTCATAATCATTAAAAGTTTGATTAAGAACACTTTTTACAGCTCTATATATTACAGAAGAACGGTTATAAGTAGGAATGATAACACTAAAAAAAGGCTTCATTTTAAATCCTCTAGTAATTCTTCAAAATTTACTTCCCGTCTCTGATAATTTAATATTTCTTCCCATTGCTGCTTATTTCTCCCTCCACAAATTGTGGAATGAAGAAATTTCTGGGAGATATTAAAATTAAGACATAAAGAAAGAAGATCTATTTCTATTTTGTCAGAAAAATTTTTTATTGCTTCTAATTTTTTTAATTTTTTTTCTAGATTTTGTTTTTTCCACCATGGGGCCCAAGACCTAAGATCTACTTTTTCGTAAGATCGCCCAATCGTAACTCTATCAGTTAATATTCCTTTATCAAAAGTACCCCAAGACATGGCCCCAAGATTTTCAGACTGAATTTTATTAATTAGTTCTTCATCCATTTTTGTAAATAAATTAAACTCATTTTGAATAACATCTATTTCAGATATGTCAGTCAATTGCTTTGCATTGAAATTAGAGACGCCTAGAAATCTAATCTTGCCCTTCTTTTTCTCAATTTGCAGAGCTTCCATTAGAGGACTTAAAGATTCTTTCTCATGGGGAGCATGAACTAAGTAAATATCAATATAATCTGTATTTAAACTTCTTAGACTTTTTTCTAGCATTTTAATACAAAAATCAGGGTCGTTAGAGTGATTAACTCTTTTATTATAATGCCATCCAATTCCACATTTACTTACAACTATTTTTTTATCTCTTTGCCTTTTTAAGAATTTACCCAATCTAAGTTCAGCTAGATCATAACCATAAATAGGAGCAGTATCATAAAAATTAATTCCAGAATCAAAGGTAAAATCCATGAGATTTAAGGAATCACTTTCTGATATATTTCCAAATCCATAGCCTCCACCCTCACCACTAATAGCTGCAGTACCAAAGCAAATGGTTGAAATTTCTAAGTCTGTTCTACCTAATTTAACTTTATCCATATAATTTTGCCAAAACACCTATATTCAAGTATTTATGTTTCATGAAACTCATCGTTTTTGCACATCGTGGCGAAGCTAACGCATTTTTAGCACGATTAAATTTGAAAGCAAAGAATATTGGCCCTCTAGTGGTCTACGAAAATTCTCAATACATTGTTTTAATTTCAGGTGAAGGAAATCACAATGCTCTGCTGAGTACAACTTTAATTCTTTCATCCTATCAAAATAAAATTAGAGAAGTGATAAATTATGGAATAGCGGGTAGTCTTAAAAATGATATCACTATTAATCAAATTTATAAAATCAGAACTTGTTATTCACATGATGGAAACCAACCCGTTTTTAAAAGCTTTGAGCTCTCTAGTACAGGTCATGATTGTGTCTCTAGCTATAAAAGAATTGTTAGCGATGAACAGAAGAATATTATTTCCCCTATTGCGCCAATAGTAGATATGGAGTTATGGGCCATTGCAAGTGTTGCTAAATTTTTTAATATTCCTTGTTCATCTTATAAATTAATATCAGATCAAGCAGATGATTTTACTCAATGTGACACTATTAAAGATAATGCTGAAATTTACTCTCAAAAATTATATGACCACTTTATTAACTTAAGCGATTTACCGGAATATTCTAAACCAATCTACTCTACACCTGATTCTTTACATTTCACTTTTAGCCAGGAAAAATCCTATATAAAACTTTTAAATAAGTTAAAAGCAAAAATGAAACTTACTGATGAAGAAGTTCTCGATTTAATTGGAATTAAAGAAATTATAAACCTCGATAT
>CAYGTU010000079.1:0-2597 GCA_964352945.1 uncultured Bacteriovoracaceae bacterium | reverse complement strand
CCCAAAGAAAGAACAAAATTACTTCTTACTAAAATGGAACAAGAACTTAATCCCTTCATGTCTCAATTACATAAAAAAGTAAAATTTGAAATACAAACACTCGAAGATGTTGGAGGAAAAATAAATTTTTCTCAAAATTATGAAAATGACAAGATAGATCTCCATTTAACAATAAATTCCCTAAAACATTTCGAACTAATAAAAAATGCAATTAATGAACTCAATTTACTAAGGGTTTATCAAATAATTCAGGGTAAAAATGATCTTTAAAAATATCTTCATCGAGAATGATTGTATTGATTCTGATACAACAAAAAATATTCTCAGTTCTCTAAAGACTGATAAATATAAAGTTATTGAGAATTTAGATGATTATTGGGGGCGAATGAAAAAGCCCTATCTTCAAAAAAGAGATAACCTAAATTTATTTATTGGAAATAAAAAGGGATTAAAAGTTAAAGAAGCTCCAAATGCCTATGGCTATGGGGGCCAGAAACATTATTATTTTGTTCATGCCTATAATTGTATATATGAATGTGAGTACTGTTACCTCCAAGGATATTTTAATACACCCGATATCGTTTTATACGTAAATCATGATGAAATATTAAACGATATTCAAAAGACAATTAATGAAAATGAAGAATCTATTTGGTTTCACTCTGGCGAATACTCAGATTCTCTTGCCTTAACTCATATTACGGGAGAATTGCCCAAGTACTTTAAATTTTTTAAGAAAAACCCCAGCGCCTATTTAGAAATAAGGACAAAATCAGTAAACATTAAAGAGCTACTAAAATTATCCCCTCTTAAAAATGTAATAATCAGCTTTTCACTTTCAGACCAAGAAGCAATTAGAGACTACGATCTTAAAACACCGAGTTTAAAAGCTCGTTTAAATGCAATAGAAAAACTTGTAGCTCATGGACATCAAATTGGAATCCATCTTGATCCCATTATTTACTCAGATGATCTTATAAGTAAATACACCTCTTTAATTCAAGAAATTAAAGAAATATTGCCTGAAGAAAAACTTGAATACATCTCAATTGGTGTCGTGAGATTTACGAAGCCAGTTTATCGTGAAGTTGAAAATAATTATCCCGAGAGTAAATTGTTACTATCAGAGTTCAAACCGAGTTTTGATGGAAAAATCCGATATCCAAGACCAATGCGCCAGTCAATTCTCAATACAGTAGAAAGCATTTGTATTGAAAATGGATTCTCTAAAAATAAAATTTATCAATGTATGGAAAATGAAACTTCTGAATACTGATCTTCAAAATAATGGCCACTTAATAAAAAGTGTTTCTCTTCCTGTAGAAATTAAAGAATACATTCAAAGAGAGAATTGGAATAAAATAGATGAGTTATTTCAAAAATATACTTCAAATGAGGGTTTTCTTTACTCTTTCCTTGAACAATTTCATGAATTCTCAAGTATTGAGTTTATTATATCCATTAGAGATGCAAAAAATGAATATGAAGAAGATGGAATTTGGCATGATGATGGTTCAAGGAAAATGGCCTTTAGCCTTTCCTTGACTGAGCAGAGTATCGAAGGTGGCGTTTTAGAATTAAGACCTAAGAATGGTGAAATCACACAAATACCAACCCCAAAGTATGGTGAGATTATAATTTTTTTAACCGGCGAATATGGTTTCGAACATAAAATTCTCGCTGTAACCAAAGGCAGAAGAATTATTATTGCTGGTTGGTGTTCATAAAAAAAGGGAGCGTACGCTCCCCTTATTAAAATCAATTTAAATAATTTTAAGATCCACAAGACATGCAATCTTCTGGATTCTCTAAAGAACACATCATCGCTTCTTCATTATCTTTTCTTGAAGTTACTTGAGTATCTTTAATAGTAAATTTTATTGCATCCGCTGCTGCCTTAGTTCTTAAGTAATACATTCCAGTTTTTAAACCTAACTTCCAAGAATGAAAATGCATCGAGCTTAACTTACCAAAATTTGCATCAGTCATATGAATATTTAAACTCTGCGACTGATCAATGAATGGAGAACGAGAAGCGGCCATTTCTATAATTTGCTTTTGGCTTATTTCCCAAACTGTTTTATAAAGTGCTTTTAAATCATTTGGAATATCTTCAATATTTTGAACTGAACCATTTTGAGCAATGATCTTATCTTTCATCATATCATCCCAAAGATTTAGTTTTATAAGATCGCGAACAAGATGTTTGTTAATGATTGTAAACTCTCCAGATAAAACTCTTCTTGTGTAAATATTTGAAGTAATTGGCTCAATACACTCATTATTACCAAGAATTTGTGAAGTACTTGCTGTTGGCATAGGTGCTACAAGTAATGAGTTTCTCACTCCCACTTTCGCTACTTTTTCTTTAAGTTTTTTCCAATCCCATAATCCTGATGGTGTCGCTCCCCAGAGATCATATTGAAACTTACCCTGAGAAATTGGTGAACCTTCATAAGATTCATAAGCGCCAAATTTTTCAGCAAGATCGGCAGATGCCGTCATCGCTGCAAAGTAAATAGTTTCAAAAATTTGAATATTTACTTTATTAGCTTCAGCTGAATCAAATGGCATTCTCATTTTAAAAAATACATCTG
>CAYGTU010000078.1:8475-13400 GCA_964352945.1 uncultured Bacteriovoracaceae bacterium | reverse complement strand
GTATTATTCGTGAAATTAAATTCATTTAACAAGCTAGTGAGCGCATAAGAATTTGAATGATAAATTTGATGATCTTTTATTTTTTGATCAAGTTCGACTAACTCGTCCCCTGTACTAATGACAGCTATCTTTGGATTTTTGTAAACATCAATATTTGAATTTCCTTGTGAAGCAATTACAGCAATATGAGTAGAATTTATTTTAGTGTTGGCCGGAATTAAAATATCCCCTTGCTTGTAATCACTTGCAATTGGATGAACATTATTAAACTTTGTAAGCTTTATCCCTTGTTTTAAGATAACATTCCCATTATTCAATTCAGTATCTTCATATTTAATTACACAATTAGTGTTTTGTGGAAGACTTGCTCCTGTCATAATTTCGATGCATTTATTTTTATCGACTAAGGTACTTTGAGGTGCACCCGCGGCTTGAATACTTTCAATTTCAAAGGTTTTTAAATTAACTGCTTCTAAATTGATAGCATAGCCATCCATCATAGCTCTATTAAAGGGAGGTTGATTTCTTGAAGCGATTATATTCTGTGAAAGAACTCTTTTGTTTAAAAACTCAATTTTAACTGATTGAGTTTGATTATTTGGAGTAGTGTTTAAAATAATTTGAAAAGCTTCGTTAACTGTAATCATATTCAATATATACTATATTTGTAGCATGATTATAAAGATTAAATTTTATTTATCACAAAGTTTCGTGCCTTTTGCAACTTCTTGTAGCTTTCAATAAGCTTAAGATGCTTATCTAGTCCTTTAAAATTTAGATCCGTTTCATGTAAGCCTGGAAATTTTACTTCGCCTGAGATTGTATTTACCACTAAATCTACTAATTCTTGCCCATACATCTGCTTTAAGCTGTGAGCATAATTATTAAGATTAAGTTCTTTATCAACAGTTATATCAAGCATCGCTTTGAGTAATTGAAAGAACTTTCTTCTTTCAATATTATTATCATTAAAGGCCATAAATATATCAGCATGATCTTTTGCTTGCTCATAATCTTTTAAAACAAGAAAAATAAAACATTTAAGTTCATTTATAGTTAATCTTGACCATGCGGAGTTTTCATCAAATGCTACACCTATCAATTCACTTACATCCATATGATCATCAAGATCGCTATTTTCAAAATTCTCAATTAGCTTCTTTAAATCTTTATTTTTAAGACTATGGATATTTAAAATATCAGTTCTATAATCAATGGCCTTGTTGTTATTATCCCAAACTAAATCTTCCGCTGGATATATTTCTGAATAGGCTGGTACAAGAATTCTACACGCCTTCGCTCCAAGTTCTTCATAATCTGCGATATAAACTTCTTTTTCTAATGCATTTAAAATTCCCATTAGATAATCATATTCTTCTTTTGTGGAACCTGAAAAATCCCAATGATAAAATTCATATTCACTTTCACTTGCAAAAAACTTCCATGAGATAATTCCAGTAGAATCGATAAAATGATCTACAATATTATTTGGTTCAGTTACTGCGAATTGATTAAAAGTTGGTGGAGCAGTATCGTTAAGTCCTTCAAAACTTCTACCTTGCATAAGTTCAGTTAAACTTCTTTCAAGTGCCACTTCAAATTTTGGATGAGCACCAAAGGAAGCAAACACTCCGCCATTTCTTGGATTCATAAGAGTTACGCAAAGAACTGGAAATTTTCCACCAAGAGAAGCATCCTTAATTAAAATCGGATAACCTTTTTCTTCTAGGGATTGAATTCCCTCAAGTATAGTTGGGTATTGCTCTAATACAGCTCTTGGAACATCTGGAAGAGTTATCTCCTCAGTGATGATTTGATTTTTTACGGCCCTTTCAAAGATTTCTGATAGGCACTGAACTCTTGCTTCATAAATGGTATTACCAGCACTCATGCCATTACTTACAAATAAATTTCCAATAAGATTAACGGGTATATAAACTATTTCTTGATCTGACTGTCTTGTATAGGGTAGAGCGCAGATTCCACGCTCTATGTTTGCTGAATTTGTATCGACTAGATGACTTGCCATTAGCTCGCCTTCATTTCCATAAATATCAATTAAATATTCATCCATCAATTCTTTTGGTATTGAGTTATTGTTGGGAATTTTAAACCATTTTTCACTTGGATAATGTACAAATTCAGACTCACTTATTTCTTGACCTAAATAATAATCATTATAGAAATAATTATTACTAATTCGTTCGAGATATTCACCTAGGGCCGAACAAAGAGCTGCATCTTTTGTTGCACCTTTACCGTTGGTATAACACATTGGAGAGTCAGCGTCCCTTATATGGACAGACCAAACATGGGGAAGAGGATTTCTCCATGAGGCAATTTCAATATTTATTCCAAGATTTGTAAGTATTGCTCTCATTTTAGTGATAGTTTCTTCAAGCGTGCAATCTTTTCCCTTAATTCGTGTTTTAAATTCACTTTCAGTAAAAATTTTATAATCAAGATAATCAGAATCACCTAAAATTTCTTTTGGTTTTATTACAAATCCAATTTCATTTTGTATAACTCGCTTAACAGTACATCTCTCCATTGAGGCGATAATTCCGTTACGATCTTTTTCAGAGATACTTGAGGGTAATTCTATTTGCAGATGAAAATCTTGTTTATATCTATTATCAGGGTCTACAATATTATTTTGTGTTACTTTAATGTCTTCAGTCGGTATGTCTCTAGCGCTACAGTAAAGTTTTACAAAATAAGCTGCACACAAGGCAGAGGATGCCAAAAAGTAGTCATAAGGCCCAGGAGCGGTACCATCTCCTTTATAGCGAACAGGTTGATCTGCTATAATGGTAAAGTCGTCAAAACTAGCCTCTAGTTTTAAATTGTCTAAAAATCTAACGTTAACTTGCATTTGTGTTTAATACATTGAAATGATTAAGCTTTGTAGGGGGCTAGTGCCCTTAAGGTAATAATTACACGAAATTAGCCATAAAATGATTGAAATATTAGTAACTTATTTTTTTTGGGCCTCAATTTAGGAAAAAACCATTTTATATCTATTAAATTTATTCTAATCTATTGATAGACTAATTTTAAGTTTTTGGGGACATCATGAAAACTAAAACTCTAAATAACAAATTATCTATTCCAATGATAGGGCTTGGCACTTGGCTTTCAAAACCAGGCGAAGTCTATGAAATTGTAAAATCGGCTATAAAAAGTGGTTACAGACATATTGATTGTGCTGCAATTTATGGGAATGAACATGAAATAGGTAAAGCCCTAAGTGAGCTATTAACTCAAGGTGTGGTAAAAAGAGAAGAGCTTTTTATAACTTCAAAGCTTTGGAATAATGCCCATAAAGCCGGTGATGTTATCCCTGCACTTAAAAAGACTTTATTAGACTTAAACTTAGAATATCTAGATTTATACTTAATCCACTGGCCTGTTTGTTTTGAGCCTAATGTTATTTTCCCCGAAACAAAAGATGGTTATGTTTCTTTAGAAGAGCTGCCAATTATTGAAACTTATACAGCAATGGAAGAAGCTGTAAACTTAGGGTTAGTAAAATCTCTAGGAGTTTCAAATTTTAGCGCAAAAAAGATTAAAGACCTTGTAGAAAAAGCAAAAATTAAACCTGTAATGAACCAAGTGGAAATGCATCCATATCTAAATCAAGCAAAGCTTCTAGAAATCTGTAATGATTTAAATGTAGCTGTAACTTGCTATTCACCTCTTGGAAGCTCTGGAAGGCCAGACGGAATGCTTGCTGATAATGAGCCTAGTTTACTCAATAATGAATTAATAAAAAAACTATCCCTAAAATATGAAAAATCAAAAGCACAAATTCTATTAAGTTGGGCATTGTCTCGTGGAACGATCGTAATACCTAAAACTGTTACGCCAAGTAGGGCGATTGAAAATTTTCAATCTCAAGATTTAGAACTTGAAGCAGGGGATATCAAACTTATTGATCAACTTGATTGTCATTTTAGATATGTGAACGGTAGTTTTTTTACTCCAGAAGGAGGGGCATATACTCTTTCTAATTTATGGGATGAAGATTAATCACATTTTTGATTAAATGAATTAATATAGTTTTCTATTAAGTCAATTCCTTCATTATGCTTTAAGTCTCTTCCAAGAGCTGGCATTCTTCCAAATGTTCTAGAGCTTAATCTAAAATGAAGTTCTGAGTTATCAGCATTGCCAGGAGTTATTATATTTTCATGTTTACCAGTTAAATATGCTGGCTTACAAAAACCTCTTGATTTTGAAAGCTTATTTTCTTGGTAAAGTGGATTTTCATATTGTAAAAATAATTGAGTCATTCTTGCAACACCATTGGGATTATGGCAGTGAGAACAATTAACTTGAAAATAGGCATGAGCTTTATTAGTTAACTTTTCATTTTCATCATTCCAGATAGGTAGAGGCTTAAGATTAGTTCGATTAGAAGAATCTTCAAGTAAACCTTTTTTTATCCAATTTTGAAGTTGATTATTAATAAGTAGATTATCTGCTCTTTCTGGACCAAGGACTTTTGCTATTCCACCAACTCCACTATTATGACAAGATAAGCATTGCCCAGACGAGGGGATTACAAAATCGAAATCAATTAGGTTTGTGTTTTGTTTTAATTTTAAGGGCAGTAATTCTCTTGAGGTGATTTTAAAAGCTTCTTTTTTTGTAAGATCCCATTTATATGTTGAAGCTAGCCAACCTCTATTACTTTTAAAAAGAATTCTTGTTTCAATAAGAAATTTATTTTCGCCCCAAGGACCTGAAATACCTTCTTCAAAATCAATCTGATCTTGGTCGTAGTAAAATGTTTTTACTAGGATTGTTCCAAAAGGATAAACTAACTTTTTTCCAGTCCAATTAATTTTAGTTTTATGAGGGATAACTAAAAGTCTTAATTTTTTAGAGAAATACGAAAATAAAGTTTTTCGCACATTCTA
>CAYGTU010000078.1:0-8465 GCA_964352945.1 uncultured Bacteriovoracaceae bacterium | reverse complement strand
CCCCCCCGCACCTACCCACGAGCCACATCCCGCCACAGATTTAATTTCATTTCAGGATTAAATATTTCCCATTCACTTAATGTTTCAGGAAATTCTGTAATATTCTGAGGCGCTGGTCTGGCATATAGAAAATTAACACATATAAAAAAAGAGATTAAAAAAAACTTCATTTAATAATCATTAAAATTTGGGGCTAAAATGTCAAAAAAAAACCCACAATAAAACTATCTTAAACTTTTATTGTGGGCCTTTCTAAATTATAAAACGACTTGCTAGCCCAAGGGCTAGAAGATGTTAGTCATATATACCATCTGACACTGGCTCAACTTCCTCATTAGCACTATCGTACTGACTAGGGGATAAATCAGCAGGCACTTCAACATCAGGGTCATAATCCTGAACAGTGTCTTCTTCCTGACCTATTGGGTTGTTGTAATCATTATCATTAGCTGAAACTGAAGTTACAGTTATGACAAGTAGGGTCAAAAGTAGTAAAAAAGAATTCTTCATAAGCCTCCTTAAAAAGAAAGTTCTATCACTATTATCGATTAATAACTAATTCTGGTAAAATCGTTTTATCTAATTATATACTTAGTTTCTTACTAATTGTTTTGATAGAATTAATTATGGATCGTTTAAATTTCAATCACTTATACTACTTTTATATAGTTGCAAAAGAGGGATCAATTAAGTCGGCGGCAGAAAAACTCCATGTCTCCCAGCCAACTATAAGTGACCAAATCAAGCTTTTAGAAGAGCATTTTAATTGCCTCTTATTTGAGAGAAAAAATCGAAGTCTTTTTTTGACTAATGAAGGCTCGCTGGCAATGACCTATGCTGAAAAAATCTTTGAATTATCTAATGAAGCGACAACTAGACTTAGAAATAAAATGGAGCTCCCTAAAAATAGCTTAGATATAGGGGTTACTCACTTCATGTCTCAATATTTTATGTACGATACAATTTTACCACTTTTTACTCAAGATGAATTTGCTATTAATATTAAAGAAAATGAAAGACATCTCCTCTTAGCAGATTTAGAAGAAGGTAAAATCGATATGGTCATTACTGATTCCAAGGATTCATTATCAAGTTCAATGGATTCATACAGAGTAGGGGTTAATAAAACTTTTGTAGTTGCTCATAAAAAATTTAAATCAAGAATTAATCATTTTCCGGAATCACTAAACGATATTCCTTTTTTCAATTACACAAAAGAGTCGTCGTTACAATACGAGATCCAGTTATATTTTAGTAAGAACTCATTAACTCCGAGAATTTTAGGCGAAGCGGATGATTTAGATTTATTTAGAGCTGTAACAGAAAAGGGCTTGGCGTTTACCATTGTTCCGGAAGTAGCAAAAAATAGACTATGTTTAAATAAAGAGATAATTGTTCTTGGGGAACTTGAAGAATTGCAAACTTCTGTTTGGGCAGTTATAAAAAACGATTATAAAGGTTTAGGCTATAAGTTATTAAAGAATAAATTATAGTTTATAAAGGATAATATGAAATTCAATTTAGAACCGGGCATGTTAATAGCAAATAGATATGTCATAGATGAAGTTCTAGGAACAGGATATGAAGGTGAAGTATATTCTGTAACTGAAATTCTAACTCAGAAAAAAAGAGCTATAAAATTATTTTATTCAAATAGAAATCCTCAATTTAAAGTTAGTATAAAAAACGCAAATAAATTAGAAAAATTGAAAGATAGTCCAATCGTTATGGATTACTATTCTCATGAAATACTAACTTTGTATGATGAGAGGATTGCTTGTTTAACTGTAGAGTTAATACATGGAGAGTCCTTAGACTATTTTGTTAAAAAACATAAAAATAAGCGGCTTGCCATTTTTCCTGCTATTCATCTACTTTATTCAATTGTTTGTGGAGTTGAAAGTATCCATCATTCGGGGGAATATCATGGAGATCTTCACACAGATAATATAATCATAAAAAGATTTGGATTGGAGTTTGATTTAAAGATAATTGATCTTCATCATTGGGGAGATTCAAAAAAAGATAATAGAGACGAAGATATTATAAAAATAATAAAAATTTTCTATGACATTCTGGGTGGGGCTTCTCGTTATAATAAATTACCGAAATCGATAAAATATATTATTTGCGGTTTAAAAAGAAATATTATTTTAAAACGTTTTAAGACTATTAGTGATTTAAGATTTCATTTAGAAATAATGGACTGGTCAGATGCAACTCAATAAATTTATATCTGATATAATAGAGCCAAAGTTTGAAATTTTTGATTGGACTGACTATAGAATAGGGTATTTTATCTCTAGAAGTTATTCCAAAGACACAGAGAATGAAGATGTAATTTTACTTAGAGAAGTTAATGAATCTTTACTCGCTGTCATAGCTGATGGTGCTGGAGGTCATCCTAAAGGAAGGGACGCTGCTTATAGTGCCTGTGAAGCATTAGCTAAATCTTTTGGTAAAGATGAAAATATTATTAGATCAATTGAAAAAGCGAATCAAGCAGTTGTTGATTTAAAAGTGGGTGCCCATTCAACTCTTGCCTGCTTATCCATTGAGAAAAATATCTTAAGGTGTCACTCTATAGGAGATTCTGAGATTGTTTTTTGGAACAGTTTAGGAAATGAAATCTATAGTAATATTCCTGATTCAAACGTTGGATACAAAGTGGAAGCTGGATTAATTAAACAAGCTGATTCTTTAGAACAGCCGGATAGATACTTAGTAAATAATATGCTGGGGGATTCAGCTATCAGAATTGAATCTGTATCAGGAATGGAATTTAAAAAAGGGCAAACTGTTATCATTGGCTCTGATGGAGTCTTTGATAATATTTCACATTTAGAGTTATCTGAGATGATAGGTAAGGGAACATTTGAGAAATCTTTTGAAGCTTTAGTTGATTTTTGTGTAAAGCAAGATAAGAAAAAATGGATTAAAGACGATGATATCTCTTTTGTCGTAATTCGAAAAACAAGATAAATTATTACCGGTTATTTCGTATTTTTTGCAAACGTTCTATTTTTGTTGATAGCTTGTCTATCTGATCATCAAATTTTTGGCTATAATAATAAACGTCTGTAGAATTCTTAATTTGTAATTCCTCGTAAAAATTTATTGCAATAAAACATCCAATAAAAATGCCTAGTATTAAACTAGCAAAAGAATATTGAACTATAATCTTATTTTTAATGTTAAACATGCTTTTTCCTTACAGACCAAATAAAGCCATCATACCAAAAGTGTACTATCGATACTACATAGTAAATCGCTGATAAATAGATTCCTGAAGGCAGAATACCTGTATCGTCTGTAATTATTCCATAGGAGAGGGTTACAATTATTAAGATGGCAAGTATGGCCGTATTTCTCCATTCTTTCTTTTCAATTTTAAAAACACTTGAAAGATTATTTTTTTCAGAATAATACACCAGTGCATAATATTGAATTGCGTGGAAAAAATTCATAATGAAAAAAGCATTTCCAAAAGGGTTAAGCCCCCAAACGATAATAGAAGTAAGTCCAGTTGAAGCAAAAAGAATTAACTTTAGCTTGGGGTATTTATAATTATTTTTTGCTAATTGCCTATAGTGATATGCATATCCAATTAAAAAAATAATCCCCAGTGATGATATTATCATGGCAAATTTTTGAGTGTTTTCTGCAAAATAGGGTGTCTTATTGAAGAGATATTCACTTAATACTCGCCACTCGTTTAAGTCTGAACCGATATGATCAATAAGCGTAACACCACCAAGAATAGGGCCAGCATATAAAAATAAATTAAGAAAATAATCCATTCTTCTTCCAGCAAGGGGGGGATTTCCAATTTTTGAATCATAGATTCTACCTAGGCCAAATGTTTGTAGGCTAGAATGATATACATCCCACCAGGTAATGATGACTCCTATAAGAGCATAGATAAAGGGGGATATAATAATACTAAAAAATATAATAAGAGGAATTAGGGTGAAACGGATGGGAAATTCTGTGAATATATTCTTATTGAGGTGGCTTCGGAAAAAGACTAGAAACAAATGTGAAATTGTTAAAATACCACCAAAAAATATTATTGGATTAAAATCTTCATCAACCCAATAGATACTCCCTTTTGCTAGATAAGATCTAAGCATTTCACCTAAAAAACCTATTAGAAAAGCTAGTACGGGTGTGAGTAAAAAAAAAGTTAAATCAAACCATTTGTTTACAATATAAGGAGACTTAATTTTATTAGTCATTACATATAATTATAACAAGCTAAAACATAAGTTGGAAATTTTTTATAGAAGGTGGATTCTTTTTGTCGGGTTACTTAAAAACTAACTTCTGCATAGTCACTTTTAGTTTCTTTTTTGAGTAATATGCTTTTCAGATAGTTTATAATTTCTTCTTGGCTATTGAATTTAGAAAAATCAATATTAAAAAAATCATTTTCATCATAACTTAATAAGTAATTTTCTGTTAGTTCATCACCCTTTTTAATATCACATTTTGCCACTTCTAAATTATCAGAGCTCAGTTCAAGGTTTGGTGTTTCAGAATGATTAATGAATTTTGTATTATCATTAATAATAAATATATTTCCATTTCTAATATATGAGTGATCTAGGAGTTCCTTTAAACTTGGAAGAGAAAGAGTAGGAATTCCAAGTGTGGACCCAAGAGTTAAAGTTATTTTAGATGATGAATGTGAATTTACAGTTCTTGTTAAACTCCCGGTTAATAATTCGAAAATTGCTGACATTGAACAATTACTTTCTCGTTTTTATTTAGAGCATAGACTTAAATGGGACAGAGGGCATTCAGAAGAGAGTTGAGTATCTATTGGGCCTAAGTTAATAGACCCAATTATTTGATAAAAAATTTATTGAAATAATCTTTTTACTTCTGGAAGTACTCTAAATCCAGGTTTTTTAATTTGTTCTCTAATTCCAGCAATAGTTTTTAAAGGCCATTTCTTTTGAATGATATTTACTAGCCACTTTGGAAGCATACCTTTTGGATCAGCAAGAATTTCAACAGTCAGTCTTGTTTTTCCATTCTTAAGAGCTGTTAAAGTATACATACTCTCTTTTAATTCACCTCTAACGACTCCTTTATTTTGTGGAGCTTTTATATCTTCAGTAGAGTTTAGTCTAATTTTTGCGAATGTTTTTTTCTTATTAAAATCTATTTTTGCTTTATAGACGAAATCTCTATCTGATAAAGGCCATGGAGTAGCAGATCTGTTGTATTCAACACGTGCGGTTTTATCTAATTGTCTCACAAGTTTTGTTTCCACAAGTCTATCAACCCATTCTTTTTTCTTAGTCATATCATAAAGAACAGTCATTACTTCTTGAATATCTCCATCGATAACAGCATCACCTTTAAATGCAACAACGTCTTCGCCTTTTACAGCACCTTTAAAAACTTTGATACCATCTTCAGTTTTTATTGATTTCCACTGAGTATTAATTTTTGCCATAGCTGAGCTTGCAAGAATAGTCATAGCTAAAACTACAAGGGATAATTGTTTTAAATTCATTAGTCTCTCTCCATAAATTGTAAATATTCTGATATTTCTAGCAATCTAGGAACAGGTTGACCATTGATCTTTGTTAAGTCTGTAAATAATTCTATTATAAAAGTGTAATAAAAAGGCTGTAAAATTAGGTAGTTACGGGAATAGGATTATTTCTTTATTGATTATAGGTAGTTCGACTATATTTTTACCTAATATCTTCTTAGTTGATTCAATAAATTCATTCGTATTTACTGTCAGTAATTCGGAGGCATTTTCTATGTCAGAATCAAAAAAATTGTCCCAGTGAAGCGGGATGATTTTTTGAGGTTTTATGAAGTTGATTACTTTGTCATGTAAGTACTGAGTTGATTTTCGACTAGCAATTCCTTGGAATAAAATATCAGCAGTTAAATCTTTGTAATCTGAAATAATGCTAGCAGATGGGTGAAAAAATATTTTTCCTTTTGGATGTGTAATCATATAAACAAACGATCCACCCATTTTATATGTAGCATAGCTTGTTGGTCGCTTAAAGGGAGTTTTTACTTCACCATCAAAAAGTTGTATGCCAAAAGCAATAGGGCTATGAATACTTTCAATCACTTCAATTTTAAAATTCCCTATGGAGTATTTATCTCCAATTTTAAATTGTACTATCTGGGCTTCAGTGAGCTGATAGCTTCTACCTATATTACCGGTAGTTTCTGATCCATAAAGTTTAGCACCTGTTAATTTTGCAAAATTTGGAGCATCTAAGCAATGATCTGCATGGGAGTGTGAAATAAAAATGCCGTCTGCTTTTTTGATAGAGAGTTTTTCAATCCATTTTTTTACAAGTGTTTCATCTGAATCGATATTTTGAAAAGTCAGTATTTTAAAAAGAGATGGTCTAGTTACAACTGGATCAAACAATAGCGTAGTTTTTTCGTCTGATATCAAGATACTTGTGATTCCAAACCACTTAGCTTTAACGCTAGAATGAACAGTGAAACTTGTTAAGGCTATTAGGGAGAATATTAGGTTTTTCATTATACAATTCGCTTATGTTTATTATAAAATTTATTTATTATTAACTACTATATAGTAAAGGAATTGATAATGGTAGATTCAGGACATATTAAAAAGATTTCTGCTGGTGAATTTTTGCTAACTAAAGGTGAAGCTAGTAGTGAACTATATTTTGTAAAATCTGGTAAATTCGAAGTAATAGTTAATGATGTAGTCATTGGTACAATTGGAGCAAATGAAGTTGTTGGTGAAATGTCATTTTTAGATGAAAAACCTAGATCAGCCTCTGTTAAGGCCCTTTCTGATGGTGAATTATTAACTATTCCACATATAAAAATGCAAGAGTTTGAAGCAAATCTACCACAATGGTATAAGACTTTGGTGGATACTCTGCTTAAAAGACTAAGAAAAGCTAACGAATTAGCAGTTATCTAGAAAAAAAGGCATATTATGAAAAATACTCACAGACCTCCTTCAGAGGAAGACTATAAATTATTAAATCCTGCTCTCAAATCTGGTTTTAGTCACGATGCTTGGAGAGTCCTAAGAATTCAATCTGAAATTGTTGAAGGCTTTGAAAACTTGAAAAAACTTGGGCCAACGGTTACAGTTTTTGGCTCAGCTCGCATTAAGGAAACTGATCCAGATTTTATCTCATGTGAAAAACTTAGTAATTTGATAGCCAAAGAAGGTATTAACGTAATGACTGGTGGTGGCCCAGGGATAATGCTTGCCGGGAATAAAGGTGCAAAGCCAGAGAAGGGCTTGTCTATTGGACTTAATATTGAATTACCCTTTGAGCAAATGCCCAATAATTTCTTAGACATTGAATGTGAGTTTAGATACTTTTTTGTTAGAAAATTAATGCTTGTTCGATATTCTTTTGCTTTTATTTGTTATCCAGGTGGCTTTGGAACACTTGATGAATTATTCAATGTAGTTACTTTAATTCAGACAAATAAAATTCAAAATTTTCCTATAATTTTAATGAATTCTAGTTATTGGAAACCGCTAATTGAATTTTTTAGTAATCATACCCTTAAGCATGGATATATTAAAAAAGAGGATATAGATTTATTGAAACTTGTTGATTCAGAAGAAGAGGCATTGGTTTTAGTAAAAGATTACCTCAACCAATGCATATAATTTAAAATTACTTATCGTCTCTTGGCCAAATTTCAGATTTATATTCTCCAGCTTTTTTATTAAGTTCAGTACTTACATAGGCAGCTACATCTTTAAAGTCTTGAGCTGAAAGTTTTAAAATTTTAGCTTTCATACTAGCTGTATATTTTGTTTTTCTATGCTTAGTTTTATCTTTGTCTTTAGCTTGAATAGCAATCATTTGAGCCTCAACATAATCAGCTGGAAGACCTGCAATTCTTGGAGCTTTCATTGGGTTGAGTTTGATTTTTCCTGTTGCTTTATCAAGTTTAGCTAATCCCATTCCATCTTTACCATGACATTGCATACATTTCACAGTTTTATAAACCTTCTCCCCATTCTTTGCGTCTTGAGCAAAAAGATTTGTTGATAATACTAGTGTAAAAATAATCAGTGTTTTCATATTTTGCCTTTGTTAAAAAATTAATGATTTATATTATATCTAAACGAATAAAAATTCCATGATTTGAGTCATTTTACTTTTAAAAGCGCACTGAGTCAATTCAATAGTTTGACTCAATTACCCTTAATGTTAGAGAATACATTGAACAAGGATTCGACATGAGAAATATAGCGTTTTTATTTATGGCCCTTATTTTTTTAGGACTAGCACCAATTAAGAAAGTAAAGAAATTCTATCTTTTAGAAACTCATGATCCTCATATAATCGAACATATTTTTAAACATACAAAAATTGAACATAATTGGGGAAGAATAGTTTTAGTGGAAAAAAACAATAAAATCCCTTCTAATTTTTTAAAATACTTAAAAGAGGTTTCTTTAGATG
>CAYGTU010000077.1:5288-13443 GCA_964352945.1 uncultured Bacteriovoracaceae bacterium | reverse complement strand
GATAAGGCCTTGTGCTTTCAACGTGTTGACCTCTCCTTCGATCCATAATCTTACTACCTTGAGTATAATAAGAGATAATTTCATTATCAGAGAAACTATTGATCAATTCAACTTTTAAGCTTTGCCCTTGTTCAGAAAATAATTTTATAGCATCCGCTTTTTTTATTTCATGACGAGTAATAACATGATCTTGATCAATCAGACCCATCATTTTCTTTTCAATTTTTTCTAAATCTTCTTCGGTTAGGCGAGACTGCATATCGATATCATAATAAAAACCATTTTCAATAACAGGACCAATTCCAAGTTTAACAGTTTCGTTTGGAAATAATTCCATTACAGCTTGGGCCATGAGGTGTGCTGATGAGTGCCTAATCACTTCTAAATCGTACTTTGACATTTTGTTTACCTTTATTTTCGAAGAAAATTCTCTACTTATTACTATGACAGATATCAATTCTAACACGTTCTTTCAATGGTTTAGAACTAGTAATTTTATATCGCAAGGCTCTATTTTATCTGCTAACTAACTAGAATACCTGAAATTATCTTAATACAGTGTAAGAAATTCATGGAAATTTTACTTTTTTATAGTAATTAGATATGTAAATATACGTAAAAAGGTTAGACCCTTATTTTTATTTTAAAAGCAGATTGTAAGAAAGTAAGATTTTAAAAATGTTTTGTGAGAGAAACAGGGAGAAATTGGTGGTAGAAAATAATTCAATTACGAGTAATCTTGATCACATGATCGCAAAAGCTGCACTAAACGTACACGCTGATGAAGGTTTTTTAGAAGCGGTTAGTGACCAAAGAAAAATTGAAGGTGAATCGTTTTATAGATTAGCTAAACTTTATTACGACAAAGCAGATCTTGATAATGCAGAATCTTTTTTTATTGGCGCATTAGAAAAATGTGAGTTTCCAAGAGATACTTTTGCCATTTTAAAAATTTGTGGGTTCTTAGTTAGGATTTACACTCAAGAGTTATTATTCAACCAAGCTGAAGAATATATCAAAATTTCTGAAAACACTTTAAAGAGATACTCTGAAACTGTAGGTTCTTTAACTTGTGAATATTTTTATTTTCAAGGTGTAGCTCAAACTTATAGAGCAGAATTTGAAAAAGCGACAGAAAGCTTTACGCTAGCTTATAAAAGAGCTCAAGAAGAGAATGAGCCTGATCTAGTTGCAAAATCACTTTACTCATTATCAATGAGTTATTTCAAAGAGAAAAAATTAAATGAATCTTTAACTTATATTATTCAGTTAAAAGAACTTCTAAGCATTTTAAAAAAGGACTACTTAAAAGGTAGTATGCATATTCTTGCCGCTCAAATCCAAACTGAAATTGGAAATTATAATGAAGCAATCAATGAATATGACAAAGCAAGTGAAGCTCTTCAATTAAAAACTAGCTGGAATATGTTTTGCTTTATCCTAATGGGTAAAGGAATTGTTTATAAGAAAATGGGAGAGTTTGATAAAGCACTTATATATTTTGATCTAGCGAAAAAATCAATTAATCATAATAAATTCAAAAAACTTTCATCAACAATCGATGGAGAAGTTAATGATGTTAACGATTCTTCGGTTGATTTATATTTAGACCACCATAATAGAGTAATTGTGGAAAAATCTAGAGGGATGATTGATTTTAAACATAGATTTGTTCTATTAGAGATACTTTTCTTATTAGCAAAAAATTCTGGTGAATATTATAACAAAGAAGATTTAGCTAAGGATATCTGGAAAGATGAGTATAATCCTTTAATTCACGATAAATTAATTTATACTTCAATTTCACGTCTTAGAAAATTAATCGAACCAAAAGATGGTAAGAGAAAATATATCATTCGTGGAAAAGACGGTTATACATTTAATCCGAGAATCAATGCAAGATTTCACAAAGAAAGTGATTCTTCTGCTTCAAGTAGTCTTGGTAATGTTGATATCAGTTCGCCGGTATAGATTATATTTTTTAATCTTATGTATTTTTTCTAATTTTATATATGCAAAGCAAATTCTTTTCAGGGATGCTTTGCTATTTAAAATTGAAAGTAAAATACATACTTTAAAAGAAACCATAGATTTTACTAAAAAAATTAATACATACAATTGCATGGTTGATGGCTCTATTATGCTTAGGGATATAGGGTTAACCAGCAAAATGAACTCAAGTTTCTCCAGCAAAATGGAAGGATTATTAAAATCTGAAAAGAAAATTGAGATAACAAGCCATGTGGATATTTTAAGAAAATATATTGATGTTCATAAAATTAATAATTTTATTAATTCTCAAAATATTAAAGTCCCCTCAGAAGTCTACGTACAAATGAAAAAGCTTGGCGTTTTAAATAAATGCATTAAGCCGGATGAAGAAATTGAGCCGATCTATAAAGATTTTATGAAAATGGAGATTTATTTTAAATCGAGATTTTACACACAAAACTTTTTAGTTTCTAAGTCAGATTTAGAAAAAGATTACAATCAAACCTTTCCAACAGAAGAATCTAGAAAAAATCATATAATATCTTTGAAAAGACAAAATGCGGTTTCAACCTTTGTAAAATCTCTAGAGAATCAAATATCTCATGAAGAAAATTGGTAAGCTCCCCGAGGAAAGACTCGAACAAATAATTGAATTAGACAATGCGTTGGAGCAATCTTGGAGTAGAGAAGCTTGGGTCGATTTCCTCCTGAAGACCAATGATTACGATATTGAAATTGAATTGATTGATAATCAAATTATTGGCTTCGCGCTTTATCAAATTAATTATTTATTAGAAGAAGCTCATCTTTTAAAGATAGTTGTAAAGCCAATATTCAGAAAGCAAGGTTTTGGACAAAAACTTTTAGAGAAATCCATAGCTAAATATAAAGGGAAGTTAAACCTGTTCTTAGAAGTCGAGGCCTTAAATACTTCAGCTATAGGTCTTTATAAGAAGCTTGGTTTTGACGAATTAGTCAGAGTTAAGGCCTATTATAGTAATGGATGCGACGCATTGAGGATGCAGCTCAAAAACTTGCTTTAACGGCAAATTCTTGATAATAATTAGTGGTTAAAGTTGTTAAAGTTGTTTTTAGGTTATTTAGGACGGATTACTCCGTCCATTTTTTTTATTTAAAGAGCAAAGATGGAATTAGATTCACCAAAATCTGTAATAGAGCAAAAATTTTATGATCTAAGTTTAGAGATAGTTAAACAACTAGGTTATGAGCTTTATCACTTAGAGTATGTTAGTGGATCTAGTACATTAAGAGTTTATATTATGGATCCTAAAACTGGGAGTGCCGTAATTGAAGACTGTGTTGCAGTTGATAGAGCATTTGATGAGCCAGTTGAAGCAGCTACTTGGATGCCAGATGATTTAATTTTAGAAGTTTCATCACCTGGAATATATAGAGAAATCAAAACAGCTAATCATTTTGAGAAATCAATTGGCCAAATAGTGCAAGTTGTTGTGAAGAGTGATGTTGAAGCTGAACAATTTGGCGGAAAAGTTCCAAAAGAACTTAAAGGGAAAAAGTTTAGAGCGACTTTGTTAGGTTATAGTGAGGGAGTTATCAAACTTTCAACTTTAGAAAAAGAATTAGAATTTAATATTAATATAGAACAAGTTAAAAAAATTAACTTAGACCCAAATTTATAAAGGTGAGGAAAGAATGAACTTCTCGGAAATTGGAAAGGTTATTGATGCTCTAGGAAAAGATAGAGGAATCAAGAAAGATGTTGTTGTAGGTGCTATTGAACAAGCTTTTTTAGTAACAGCTAGAAAAAAGTTTGGAATTCAAGGCGAGTATGAAGCTAGATACAATGAAGAAGATGGTGAAATTGAAATATTTCAATACAAAAATGTTGTAGATAGTGTGAGAGATAAGATTCTAGAAATCGAGCATGCTGCAGCTAAAGAATTAGATGAAGACTGTGAAGTTGGAGATCAATTAGGTATTAGAATTGAAGATCCTCAATTTTCAAGAGTAGATATTCAGACAGTTAAGCAAATTATTTTTCAAAAAGTACGTGATGCTGAAAGAGATATTTTATTTGCTGAATTTAAGCATAGAGAAGGTGAATTAGTTACTGGTATCTGCAGAAGATTTGAAAGAGGTAACTTAATCGTTGACCTTGGTAAAGCAGATGCTGTTCTTCCAAGAAAAGAAATTATTTATGGTGAGCAATTTAAGCCAGGTGATAGACTTCAAGCATACTTAAGTGAAGTTGTTATGACTAACAGAGGACCTGAAATTAGATTAACAAGAACATCTCCAATGTTCTTAGTAAGGCTATTTGAAATGGAAGTTCCTGAGATTGCTGAAGGCACAATTGAAATTAAAGCAGCGGCTCGTGAACCTGGACATAGAGCAAAAGTTGCTGTTTGGACTAGTGATAGAGACGTTGATCCTGTTGGAGCATGCGTTGGTCTAAAAGGTTCAAGAGTTCAAAATATTGTTAATGAGTTACAAGGTGAGAAAATCGACATTGTTAAATGGAGTGAAGATTTAGACACATACGTAAGAGAAGCTTTAAAACCATCAGCAATTGAAAACGTAAGAATAAATGAAAATGATCATGTTATTGACGTAGTTGTTGAAGATGATCAACTTTCACTAGCAATCGGTAGACGAGGACAAAACGTTCGTTTAGCGGCAATGCTAACAGGTTGGAAAGTAAATATTATTTCTAAGGATAAATTATCTGAACAATTAAAACTTTCTGCAGAGAACTTATCTCAGTTAGAAGAAGTTTCAGAATCAGTTGCTCAGCTTTTAGTTCAAAGTGGTTATATGTCAATTATTGATCTATCAGCGGCTGACCCTCAACATATTTCTAAGATAACTGGTAGAGATCTTGCTGCTGCTCAGGCATTAATTGATGTAGCGGCTAAAGCAGTAGACGCTGGTGATTTAAAACTAGATATTGAGGAAGATGAAGAGTTAGTTTCAGCTTCTGCAATTCCATCCATGAGAACAGGATACGTAAAATCTGATTCTGAAGGTGGAGCAAATGGTGAATCTGATGCTGATAAATTTTCAGATGCAGAAAAAAGATTAAGAGAGGAGCTTGCTTCTCTTAAAATTAAGTAGGACATAAGCGATTAATGGAGAAATTAATGTCTAAAAAAGTTTTTGAATTAGCTAAAGAATTAGGAATAGGTGCGATCGACTTAGTTGAAAAACTAAGGTCAGAAGGCTTGAACGTTAGAAACCATATGGTAGCTCTTACCGATGATGAATTAAATCAAGCGTTAAAGATATTTGAACCTAAAGAAGATAGTGCAGCTAAAAAGAAAGTTACTAAAAAGAAAGTAACAAAGAAAAAAGTTGTAAAAAAAGCAATAACGGGTTCCGCATCTTCAACTGATAAAGAAAAAGCTGTTGAAGCCGGAAAAGCTGAAGTAACAAAAAAGAAAGCTAAACGCAAGAATGTTATTACTGTAAAAAGAAAGTCGAAAGCAACAATTCAAGAAGAAGCTGATGAGGCTTTAGAGATGAAAAATGCGATTGCTGAAAAAAAGACAGAAGATGTTCAATCAGCTTCTGCTAACCCACAAGTTGAAAAAACTTACGAAGATGATGTAAAAAATCTCCATACTTTTACACCTGTTTATGTACCAGAAAAAGAAGATAAGCCAAAAACGGATGTAAAAGCAAAACCAGCTAAAAAGAAAGTTGAATCTGATGATGATGATGATGATGATAATTTAAGCCCAGAGGATGCACTTTTAGCTGAAAAAGCAAAATTAAATGCAAAGAAGAAAGTTGGAAACCTTGCTGGATTAGTTGAAAAGAAAGGCGTTAAATCTGGAAAAGATATTACAATGTTTAGAGCTGATGAAGAGCTAAAAATTGCAACAACTATTGCTGGGACAGCAACTTATACACCAGCAAAAAGAAAAAAAATATATTCAGGTCCTTCCGCATCTACAATAATTACTGAAGTTAAAGATTCTAAAAGAGTGCTTTTTCTACATAATGGAACAACAGCTGAAGATCTTGCTCAAAAATTATCAATTAAATTTAATAAGTTCATTGATAAGTGTTTATCTTTAAATTTATTAGTTAAAGCCGATGATTACATTGGTATTAAATTAGCTACAGAAATAGCTTCATTATTTAACTACAGAATAGAAGATAAAGCTTTTGATGAATCAACAACATTTACTGCTGAAGTAATCGAAGACAAGTCTCATCTTCCTGTTAGAAACCCAATCATTACTATTATGGGTCACGTTGACCATGGTAAAACAACACTGCTTGATTATATTCGTTCAGAAAAAGTAGCTGAAGGTGAAGCAGGTGGAATTACTCAACATATTGGTGCTTATTCAGTTAAGAAAGATGGAGCAACTTTAACTTTCCTAGATACTCCAGGTCACGCTGCTTTTGGAGCAATGAGACAACGTGGTGCTGATGTTACTGATATTGTTGTTTTAGTTGTAGCAGCAGATGATGGTGTAATGCCTCAAACAAAAGAATCTATAAAGTATGCTCAAAAAGCAAACTGCCCATTAATTATAGCTATAAATAAAATGGATAAAGATGGTGCTAAGCCAGATAGAATTAAGCAAGAGCTTATGGAATTTGGAATTTCTCCTGAAGAATGGGGTGGGGACACACAAATGGTACCAATCTCAGCATTAAAAGGTGATGGTATCGATTCACTTCTTGAGGCAATAAAGCTTCAAGCTGAAATTATGGATCTTCGTGAAACTGATAAAGGTGGAGCAGAAGGTATTGTAATAGAATCAAAAATTGAAACAGGCCGTGGTCCAGTTGCAACAATTTTAATTCAAAAAGGAACTCTTAAAAAGGGTGACTCAATTGTTGTAGGTGAATGTTATGGCCGAGCAAGAAGTTTAATGAATTATAAAGGTGAAATGGTTCAGGAAGCTGGTCCAAGTACACCAGTTCAAATCCTTGGATTAGACGGTGTTGCAATTCCTGGTGATACATTAAATGTTGTTGTTAACGAAAGAGAAGCAAAGAAAGTTGTTGATAACAGAATTACAGAAAGAAAATCTCTTGAAAATGCAGAAGCAAATAAAGTGAGATCAATCGATGATTTCTTCTCAGATGTTGTAAGTTCAGAAGAGTCAAAAACATTACCATTAATTATTAGAACTGATGTTCAAGGTTCATTTGAGGCAATTAAGAGTGCTCTTGAAGGAATTGGAAATGATGAAGTAAAAGTTAATATTATCGGTGGTGGAATTGGAGCTATTACAGATAGTGATGTTGATCAAGCAGCAAGCTCTAATGGATATATAATTGGATTTAATATGAGACCAGTAACTTCTGCTAGAAAGCTATCAGAAGTTAAAGGTATTGAAATTAAGACTTACTCAGTTATCTATGCATTAATTGATGATATTAAACTTGCCCTAGAAGGAATGTTAACTCCAGATAGAGTAGAGAAGTATATTGGTCGTGCAGAAGTTAGAGAAACTTTCAGTATTCCAAAATTTGGAACAATTGCTGGATCTTCTGTTATTGATGGAAAAATTGAAAGAGGTTGCAGCATTCGTTTACTTAGAGAAGGTAAAATTCTTCATGACGGCTCTTTATCATCACTTAAGAGATTTAAAGATGATGTTAAGGAAGTTAAGAATGGTTATGAATGTGGTATCGCTCTAGAAAACTATAACGAAATTAAAGTGGGAGATCTTTTTGAAGCCTATATAATGGAAGAAAAGAAGAGAACACTTGAATCAAATGAGAATATTCTTTAATGGCTAGAACTAATAAATTCACCAAAGAAAAATATCAAGAGAAGTTATTGTATGCAATAAATACTCTTTTTAGATCTGACTTTGATGACCCTTTACTAAAAATGGTAACAGTAACAAGTGTTGAATTAAACAAAGACTTTTCTGTTGCCACTATAAATTGGGATACATTTGATACAGATAAACTTGGTGATTACAAAAAAGCTGTGAGTAAAATATCTGGGGCCGTACGTTCTAAATTAGCAAATCAATTAGATGTTAGACATACTCCTCAGATAAAGTTTATCTATAATTCACAATTCTTAGATGAAATGAATATCACTAATCTTTTAAATAAAAACTCATCTGAGGCAGATGAGTAAAAAATCAAAAAATGAAATTGTAAATATAAAGACAACTATTATTAGAGTCTATAAAAAGACATA
>CAYGTU010000077.1:0-5278 GCA_964352945.1 uncultured Bacteriovoracaceae bacterium | reverse complement strand
AAAAGCCAGGAATCTCTAGTTATGATGTGATTAGAGATTTGAAGCGAACTCTAAAAACAGGATTTGGAAAGATTGGGCATTTTGGAACTCTCGATCCCTTTGCTAGTGGTTTACTCTTAGTTGGAATTGCTGGAGCGGCAAGGTTGAATAATTTTATCCATGATGAACTACCTAAAACTTATATTGCTTATGGAATTCTAGGAAAAGAAACTGAAACGGGAGACTTGACGGTTCCAGCTTTAAAAATAGATGAAAGTGATTATCTCAATACTATCATCTCTAAATTTGAAATAAGTTTTATCGAAGAAAAATTAAAAGAAAAATTTTTGGGAAAATATCTTCAAAGACCTCATATTTATTCTGCAGCTAAATTTGAAGGGAAAAAACTTCATGAATGGGCAAGAGAAGGAATAGAAATTAAAAAAGATGAAGTAGAAAGAGAGATTTTTGATATTAAAGTTTTAAAATATGATTTCCCCAATTTAAATATAGAAGTAAAAGTAAGCTCAGGTACCTATGTGAGAACTCTTTTTTCCGATTTTGCTAATTACTTAGGCACGATTGGGGTCTTAGAGGGATTAGAGAGAACACAAATTGGAGATGTAAGTCTTAAGGATCTTCCAAGAGAGTTCGATCAAACAGATTCTATTATAGAGCTTCAGAAAATGTTACCTTTTCAGTGTATAGAATTACAGGAGTTTCAATCAAAACTTTTTAGCAATGGAAATGCCCTGTCTGTTGAAAAACATGAATTAGATGCTCAGGAAAATACTTACTATTGGGTTAAAAATTTTGAAAAGCAACTTATAAGTATTGCAGAGGTTAAAGAAGGTATTTTTAAACCTTGCCTAATAATTCCTCGTTCTTAAAATTTAGTAAATGATATTTATCATAGAGCTCTTTATGACCTTCACAAACTTTACTCCATACATGTCTTGAAAATTCTTCTTCACTATTAAAGTCTTTTGGAAAAACTTCTTCATGAGTAATAATGGCAACATTTTTAAAGGGAGCAAGTTTCCCTTTTTTTATTAAATATCTCGTTCCATAAATTG
The DNA here is from genome assembly GCA_964352945.1 of uncultured Bacteriovoracaceae bacterium. GTDB lineage: Bacteria > Bdellovibrionota > Bacteriovoracia > Bacteriovoracales > Bacteriovoracaceae > CAYGTU01. The sequence continues at coordinate 4,223 of CAYGTU010000077.1, read as the reverse complement.
AAACGGGAACGACTTGAATATTTTTATTATAGCAATGATTGATGATTGGTTTTTTTATATCTTCATAGGCTTTAGGAAAATCACTTTTACTTCTTGAACCCTCTGGGTAAATGAGTAAGCTAATTCCATTTCCTAATCTTCTTAAAGCTTCAATTAAAACTTTTTTTCTAGAATTGGGATCTTTCCTATCAACTGGAATAGCTGCGCATGCTTTTGCTATTAATCCAAAAATGGGAATATGAAGTACTTGTTTTTTCATTATGGGAGGAATGATGAATGACATTAGAGAAAGTGGGATATCGAAAATACTCTGATGGTTAATGATGTATAGGCCAGCCGGCATTGAGTACTTCTTATCTTTTCTTCGATCATCCAAGTGAACTTTTGTGCAACTCCCAATAAAGATTACCTTGCTGAAAATCCACCAGCCAGGAGCGATTATTTTAACTTTAGTGGGAATTTCTTTAAAAGGTATGCATAACAGCGATAAGGGCAATAGTACGAAAATCATTGCCAATAAAGCTAAAATAGATCCAAAAATTTGGAGTAAAATACTCATATGTTCCTCTTATTTAAGTAAGTTTTTGTATAATAAATGGAAGTTATTGACAAATCTAGTTGCGCCCCGCACTAGGTAATATAAGCTATTGTAAATGCTCTGAAAAACGCTTATAAATAATAGTAGATATTTATAAAATTTATTTCAGGAGAACGCGGTGTCTACAAGTATTATATCACTTTGGGTTGCCATCATAATGACTGTCGGTCTGGTCGTTTCACTATTTGGATTGAGCTTACTAATTGGATTAGTAGAAAGATATGTTAATAAACCAAGAGTTCATTTTCTTAAAACATCAAATGGAACATATGGCTTTGCTTTTGGATTTACTTGGGACTCAGCTAAAGAGCCAACAAAATTTAAAAGAGTAAGATTAAGATTATTTAATCCTTGGGGACAACCTTCTCAAGTTGAAGTTTCAAAAGAAATCGAAGCAAAGGATGATTCGTTTGCTCTAGATTTGAATATGGGTAATGGCTACAGCTCTTTTATGAAAGCAAAGAATTTTGAAAAGGGTAGAGTAACTATTGAACTTGAATCTGAAAATGGAGTCTCTCACACAGAAGAAATGAGAGCGAATAAATTCCTAGCTAAAATTTCAACTGCAAATGTTTCAGTTCAAGATTTTATTAATAAGAAATCTCTGGATAAAGATGGAAATTCTAAACCACCAATTAATGTTCCAGTAAGAGAATTTATTGCTGATACAGTTCCAGGAAAAGGCGCTCAAATAGCTTTACCTACAAACCCTGCATTTGCTGAATACTTTGCTGCCAATGGTGGTGGTGAAGCAGGTGCTAGTTCAGGTGCTCCAGCAGCAAATTACGCAGTTTCAAAAGTTTGGATTGAACCAGGATGTATCGTTTGTAACGCTTGTGAAGATATCTATAAAGATGTTTTCGAGGTTACTGCTGATTCTTGTATCATTAGACCAAACGCACCTTTAGATGACGGATTAAGAATTCAAGAGGCAGCTGAAGCTTGTCCGGTTGAAGTAATTAAGTTTACTAAAGTTAGTTAATTTCTAAGATTTAATTTTTTTATGAAGAAGGCCGTTTAAAAAGAGATTTTTTAATCCCTCTTCGTTTTCTTGCCAGATGTCTTTTAAGCTTAGGTTTTTATCAAATATAGGACACTCAAAAGTAATAACTCCAGCTCCAAATTTCTCCGGAACGTAAGTACCTAAACTTCCCGGAGTAGCATATCCAATATCTTCAGAAATAATATATTTATTGTATTTTGAAATTTCAATCGCAACGTCTTGAGAATTACCATTATAATTAATTATTCTTTTCCAAGAATGAAAACTTAGAACTAATCCTGGTTTATGTTGAGTAAAAAGTTTATTAAGAAATATATTTTCAGGTTCACTTAAGGAATTTGGACCTGGATTGTACTTTTCTTTTTTATATTCTGGAGACCAATCTTTTGATGGATAATTTCTGTTAAGATCAACACCATGAGCATTAACTCTATTTCCTGCAGCATAGCCATCAGGATTTAATATAGGTACCACTACTAAGGGAAGGTCTGCAGCTTCGTGATGATTTTTTAACCAATCAAAAAGCTGGGCCATAACGTATACACCTTCGACTTCATCTCCATGGGTACCAGCGATTAAGTAGAGATATTCAGAGGATTTTTCTTGAGTTTTATAAGCTTCAATTTCATTTCCTTGAATACTTTTTCCAAATGGGAGGCGATTAAAAATCAACTTATTGCTCCTTGTGGATATAAACAGCTGATTGCCCAGGAGTTTCTTCCACTTCAATTTCAAGAGACTTAAATTGATAATCAAATTTTTCTTTCGTTATTTGACTTACCTGTTCAGCAATATACATTGCCAGTCTTTCAGCAGAAGTATTTTTAATAGGAAGTAAAAGTACATCTTGTTTAGGAAAAGAAAAAACTGATTCATCTGGAGTAACAACTTTGTAATTTGTTATTTCATCTAAAATTTGAATATGTTTATTCTCTTTAGGTAATAAAAGTTTGTGGTCCAGAGAATCACAGACTTGTCTCACTATAGGTTTGATATCCAGGAAATCAAAAACCATATCTCCAATCAATTCAGAAGCTTCTCCCTTAATCATGACACGATAATTATGTCCATGAAGGGGTTCACGTGAACCATCATCGAAAATAAGAAAATGTGATGAAGCAAAATTAAAGTATTGTTTATAGACTTTAATCGAGTAGTTTAATTCCAAAATAATTCCTTTTTATATTTATCCTAAAAATGTGATAAATTGACAAATCAAATGAACTTGCGCGTAGAGTTATGTTGGCAATTTGACAAGGATTTAGCTATATTATCGAGTATATAAAGGATTAGTATGAGTGATTTAACAGAAGTAGAAATAGATAAGGAATTAAAGCGCCAATTAGAGGTTCTTAAATACGGAGTAAGTGAAATAACTCCAGAAGATGAATTTGTAAAAATGCTAAGACATTCTATTAGTGCAGGAAAGCCACTAAGAGTAAAATGTGGAATTGATCCAACTAGTACTGATGTTCATTTAGGTCACACAGTTCCTTATCGTAAAATGAGACAGTTTCAAGAACTAGGTCATACAGGTGTAGTTGTCATTGGTGATTACACTGCTCAAATTGGAGATCCAACTGGAAAAGTTGAATCACGTCCTGCGCTTACGCCAGAAGAAACAAAAGAAAATGCAAAAAAATATTTTGAACAAGTTTCCACTGTTCTTATAAAAGATAAGACAGAAGTAGTTTATCAAAGTTCATGGTTTGAAAAAGTTACTTTACTTGAAATTATGAAATGGGCCAGTGAAACAACTGTAGCAAAACTCATTAGTCACGATACTTTTAAAAATAGACTTGAGTCGGGACATTCATTAGGTCTACATGAAATGTTTTATCCAGTACTGCAAGGAATGGATTCTGTGTTTATAAAGGCAGATGTAGAGCTTGGGGGATCAGATCAAAAGTTTAATGTACTAATGGGAAGAGATTATCAAAAAGCGAGGAAGCAAAGACCACAAGTAGCTATCCTTCTTCCAATCATAACTGGAACATGTGGAACTCAAAAGATGAGTAAGTCTCTTGGCAATTATATTGGAATATTAGATGAGCCATTTGATAAGTTTGGAAAACTGATGAGTATTCCAGATGAATTAATGCCTGAATATGTAAAATACGCAACTTTTTTTACAATTGAAGAAAAAAATAAATTAGTAGAAGACCTAAAAAATAATTCGATTCACCCCAACGATGCTAAGAAAACCATCGCAGCAAATATTGTTGATTTTTTTCACGGCGCAGGTAAAGGTCAGGAAATGCGAGAGCAGTTCGAGAGAGTTTTTGCTAAAAAGAAAGTTCCTGATTCAATTGAAGACTATAAATTTGAAAGAGGCGAAAGTATAATTTCTTGTATGGTAAAAGCTGATACAGTCGCATCTAATGGTGAAGCTAGAAGAATGATTAAGCAAAATGCAGTAAGCTTTGTTGATGCAGAAAAAGTGACAAATCCTGATCTTATTTTAGATGATTCTTTTACAGGGAAAATTCTAAAAGTAGGAAAGCGAAAATTTAAAAAGTTAATTTAATGAAAAAAAAGCTACAAACCTATATTAAGTTTATAATAAAATCACTAGATAATTCAGATGAGTTATGATAGGCGTTGTATCTTATTGAGGCAAAT
>CAYGTU010000076.1:0-13524 GCA_964352945.1 uncultured Bacteriovoracaceae bacterium | reverse complement strand
TTGTTTTATACCCCCGAAGGAGCATAAAATTTCTATATTATTCAGTTGTCAAAGAGCACGTCAAACCCGAAGAGTGTTAGTCTTCCTAAATTCTTCAGTTTTGAACGAGCCGCCAATATACTTTTCTCACTATGCACCGTCAATAGTTATTTGTAATTATTTACACTATTTTCTTATTTTTTTTTTATAGGAGAAATTTTTCCAAATAAAGACTATTTAGGGATGCGTAACATCCCTAAATTACTTATGCTTTTAGGGCAAATCCGGCCTTAGCTAAACAGTCAACAACCTGGTTTTCAGCGTCTTTTATAAATTCAGCTGATAAAGTTTTGTTTTTATCTTCAAAAACTACTCTAATTGTTATGGCATTTTGCTGATCATTGAGTTTAAAGACGTCGGCAATCTTCTTACTAGCAAGTTCGTTCATTTTTAATTTTTTAAAACTATCTAAAACTGTTTGTGATGAAATATTTTTATCAACAAGCACAGTGCAATCAAAAGTTGAGTGAGGAAATTTATTTAAAGATTGATAGTTAACTTTATCTTTTATTGGACGTTTCTCTACCTCTGAAAAATCGATAATTGCCAATGAAAGATTACCTTTTATTTTAAATTGCCTAAGCATTAAAGGGTGAACAGTATTGATAACTCCATTAAATTTTCCCATCACACGAATATTTAAATATTCATTCGGGTGAACGCCCATCCACTTAGAAGGAATTAAAGAATTTTCAAACTTAGGATTTTTCTCTTCAAAATTAAAAGAGATATTTAAGTAATTTAAAAGTCTCTCTGTCGTATTAACAAGTTCAATAAATCTAGAATTTGATTTTGAGTCTAAACAAATTGCTAATTGATTATTTTCAATACAAAAAGATTTATCGTTTGCTATGTATGATCTTCCTATTTCAAAAAATGAAAAATCAGAAAAGTTTTTTGTATTAAGAGCAGCAGCTTGAAGGAGAGATGGAACAATTGAAGGACGCATTCTATCAGCATCAACCGAAATTGAATTTACTAAAACAAGTTTTGAATTTAACTCTTCCCAATTGGATTTCTCTAATAATTTTTTACCTACTAGAGGGTAAGTCATAACTTCAAAAGCATGCCCATTAAGGCTCATAAAATCTTGAACTTTTCTATGAAGTGTTTTTGCTGTTTCAAATCTCACTGGAGTCACATCAACTGCTGGAGAAATTGAAGCAATATTATCGTAACCAATAATTCTCCCTACTTCTTCAATTAAGTCAGCTTCACATTCTATATCTTTAGTCGCTCTGTAAGTAGGTACTAGAATTTTTAAATTAGTGTTGTTTTTTTCAACCCTAAAATCAAGAGATTCAAAAATGTTAACTATTTTTGATTCATCAATCGCTGTACCTAAAACTGAGTTAATTCGAGAAACTGAAGTTGAAAGATAAAAAGTACTTTTTGTATCAAGCTTCTCTCCATCATATTCGGCTTTTCCTATAACCTTTGCTCCAGGGCAAAGCTCTAAGACAAGTTCAAGAGTTCTTAAAAGTGTTCGGTAGCATAAATTGCTATCTAGAGACTTTTCGTAGCGTGCTGAAGAATCTGTTCTAAGTCCAAGTCTAGTTGAAGTTCGACGTACTTCATCAGCTTTCCAGTTAGCAACTTCAATAAAAACTTTAGACGTATTATCGTTTACGCCTGAATTAGCTCCCCCCATGATTCCAGCAATAACAAGTGGTTTTTCAATATCACTAATTACCGTATCAGTAGCAATTAAATCACGTTGAACTTCATCTAGAGTTTCAAATTTTTGATCTGAACCTACTCTTGAAATTTTAATCGTATTACTTTTAATTAAATCTCGATCAAAAATATGAAGTGGAATTCCTAATTCAATCATTACATAATTAGAAATATCTACAATATTATTAATGGGTCTTAGGCCCACACTTTTCAATCTTTCTTGTATCCATTTGGGACTATCTGTAACCTTAACTCCATCAACGCTTAAACCAAAATAAGCAAGTGCAGCTGAATCACTATCGACAACAGGAGTAATAGGACTTTTATCTTTACTAAAATTTGCTTCTAATTTTTTAGTCCAATCAGAATTAAACTTATCCATAAGTGGAACACCATAGATAGCAGAAAACTCTCTGGCTTGACCGTAAATTCCCCATAAATCAGGTCTATGAGTAAGTGATTTATTATCAACATCAATAATCGTATCTGATTGTAATTTTAAATGTTCAAGTAGACTCTGACCTAATTTTGCATCAGCAGGAAGCTCCATTAAGCCTCCAGCGCCTTCGCCTAGTTCAAGTTCTTTTTCAGAACAAAGCATACCATCACTTAAAATACCTCTTATTTTTTTTGGTTCTAATTTAAAACCACCTGGCAAAACAGTTCCAAGTGGAGCATAGGGAATCTTTAAGCCTTCTCTCACATTAGGAGCTCCGCAAACGACTTCTTTTGTTTCCTTTCCACCAAAGTCAAAAGTTACTAAATTCAGTTTATCTGCTTCGGGATGCTTTTTAAGAGATTTGATCTCTGCAACTTTAATAACATTTAGGTAATCATATGTTGTTATAACGTCTTCAACCTCTGCCGTTTTCATAGTGAAATCATTCGCTATATCATGAGGGCTGATAGCGGGTATATTTACAAAATCTTTTATCCAATTAAGTGAAATAAGCACAGTTTTTCCTTTTTTTTAAAAACCTTTAAATTGAGAGACAAATCTAAGATCACCACTATGAAGGTGGCGAATATCTTCGATTTGATTTTTAACCATAACAAGACGATCAAGCCCTAGACCAAAAGCAAAACCGTTATACTGAGTTGGATCTATTCCACCAGCTTTAAGAACTTCAGGGTGAACCATTCCACATGGTAATAACTCTAACCAACCTGAATGAGGATTTTCATCTTTCCCAGGTTTCTTCCATCTAATATCTAATTCAAATCCTGGCTCAACGAAGGGAAAATATCCAGGACGTAAACGTATTTCAAAATCTTTTTTAAAAATTTCTTTTAGAAGTGTTTTCATAAAATAAGTTAGATTACCTACGGTAATGTCTTTTCCTACCATCATCCCTTCTAATTGATGGAAAACCATTTCATGAGTGGCATCAATTTTTTCGCATCTAAAAACTTTTCCAGGAGCAATAAATCTAAAAGGTGGCTTTCTATCAAGCATCCCACGAATTTGAATAGTTGAAGTATGAGTTCTTAGTAAATGTTTTTTATCAGCAAACCAAAAAGTATCTGTCATGTCTCGAGCAGGATGAGTTTCTGGAATATTAAGGGCTTCAAAATTATGATATTCATCCTCCACATGTGGGCCATCTAAAACTTCAAAACCCATTGAAAGAAATACGTCTTCAACCTCTCTTTGAATTTGACTTACAGGATGAATTCCTCCGCCCTGAAGCCCTTTTTCAAGAATTGAGTCCCTAAGAGTTATATCTATTTTATCTTTTTCTAATTTTTCATTAATTTCGGCAATTTCTAAAGACTGTAATTTCTCAGTTACAAGGCTTTCAATTGAATTTTTGATTTCATTTGATTTTGGACCTAATAATTTTCTTTCTTCATTAGTTGCATCTTTAAGAGATTTGAGGACTTCAGAAATTGAACCCTTTTTTCCAATAAGATTCGACTTAAGATTTAAAACATCTGGAGCTTTTGTACATTTCTCAAGATCGACTTTAAATGCCTCAAATAAACTTTCTAATTTTGCTATCATGCTCTTTCACCTTAATTGATAATCACAGGCGCAGATCGTATCAAAACAAAAGTGAAAAAAAAAGCCGCGATATTCACCGCGGCCATATAAAGTTCTTAAATAAATATGTCATAGACATCAAAGTTCTAAGTTGGCGCTCTAGGCATCATACTTAACCTCCTGGGCTAAACCCAATTTACATTTCGGCATCCCCAAATCCATACAAAACGCTTAGGACGGGTCTTTGCTCCTGCACCTTTCGATAACAGTCGCCCTTTCGACGGAAGGTATCCTCCTTGTTAGGTTAGAAGTCGAATTCTATAGCTATTATAACGCTATTCGTCATTCAGACCAAGGAAAATTAAAACAGAAATCCACGAATATAATTAAAAATTTTAATTTTTTCTGGATGAGAATAATCTGCGTATGACCATGGAAGACCATGAAATGAGTTATTTTCATACATTAGCGTGAGGTCAGCATAAACACCCTGCTCTAAATAAATTCTATGAGAATATGATTTTCCAGTTGCTAATAGTAAATTTTCTTTAGAAATGACACCAACATCTAAATTGAAGACTCGCTTATCGGATTCTGCATATATTCTCTCTAAATTATCGGCCCAAATTTTTGCCAGTACAAACTCAGAGCGATCTACAGGTGTAGTTTGGAATATAAAGAATCTCGATAACTTAGAACTTTGCCCCATTTCTGGCGCATAGTAATCCTTTAAGGGATTAAACTCTGGGGTAAAAAAAATATCTGATTGATACCTCTCATTCCAAAGAGAAATGAGTTTTTCTTTGCTTATTAATTCTTCGTTATACAAATAAGAGCAAAAAATTAAAACTTGAGTTGGCTTAGTTAATTCACTCACCGATACTTTTAACCATTTCAGGATAAAAATCAATTAGCTCTTTCTGATCAACTCTTGCCGTTCCACGCTTTCTGATAACAATTCCTGAAGCGCAGTTAGCAACCCAACATGCTTCCTCTAAATTTGCACCAGCAACAAGTGAAGCTGTAATAACTGAAATGGCTGTATCTCCTGCACCGGAAACATCAAAAACTTCTGTCGCAACTGTTGGAATAAATTTTAATTTTCCATCTAAACTTTTATCAAGTAAGGCCATACCATCAGCACCTAAAGTTATTACAATTTTTTCTAAATTCAATTTATCTGTTAGGATATTTACCATTTCTTCTACTGAAGAGTTTTGGTAACCAAGATGATTAACCATCAATGTAGCCTCTGCAAAATTGGGTTTAAGCAAAGTTGCACCTTTATACCAGAGTGGATTTTTATCTCGACAAGGATCAATACAAATTAATTTATTTTGATCCTTAAACATTTGAATTAGATTTTGACTTAAACTTTGAGTAACAAGTCCTTTGCCGTAGTCTTCAATAATTATAGCAGCTGAATGTTTTGAGTCAGCTTGCACTTTATTTAAGATAAGCTCTTCAGTCGCCTTACTAAGCATTTCTTTTGTTTCATAATCGACACGACAAATTTGCTGAGAATTTGTTGTTACTCTTTCTTTAAATGTGGTTAATCTTGAATTATCTTTAACCAAACCTAAAAAATCTAAATTCTGCTCTTTTAACAAATCAATTACAATATTTGCATTATTATCATTACCAATTACCGAACAAAGTGATGATTTAACTTTTAAACTATTTAAGTTATCCGAAACGTTTGCAGCCAAACCAAGTTTGTTCCATTCCTTAGTAACTTCTAGTACTGGAACCGGTGCTTCAGGAGAAATTCGATTAACATTTCCATAAGTGTATTTATCAACACCAACATCGCCTACAACAACAATAGGTGCTATCGAAGAAAATTTTTCAATAATATAATTAAAGCGAGATCTACTGATTGCTTTCATCTTATCCTCTTTTTTTATTTATAATTTCAATTATGTTAGTAATGACTTCTTCCATAGACATGGATGAAGTATCAAGTAAGATAGCATCTTCAGCTTGTTTTAAAGGAGCAATCTCACGATTCATATCTTCTTTATCTCTTTTTTCAATATCTTTTAAAATTTGATTAAAATCTACTTCTTCGCCTCTATTTTTTAATTCTTCAGTTCTTCTTTTTGCTCGAACTTCTGAAGAGGCAGTAACAAATATTTTACAAAAAGCATCTGGAAAAACAACTGTTCCAATATCTCTTCCTTCCATCACACAATAATTTTGTTTAACTAAACTACGTTGAAACGAAACAAGAAATTCCCTGACCTGCGTATTTTTTGAAATGATTGAAGCCAATTTTGAAACATGATGTTCTCTAATTTTTTTAGAGTAATCAACTCCATTAATCATAACAAGTGACTCTGGTTTTCCGTATTCAAAATTAAATGTTCCAGAGTCGAGTGCATTTTTAATTAAATTGGGATCATCAAGATTTTGGTTTAGAGAATCAAAATAAAGGCCTAATGAACGAAACATTGAACCCGTATCTATATAAACATAGCCAAGTCTGTTTGCTACTAATCTTGCGACTGTAGATTTTCCAGAACCACTAGGTCCATCAATTGCAACTATTTTTTGACTCAAGGCAAAACTCCCATTAATTATATAGGAATCATATATTAAAATTTTTAAGAATTATAGTGGCTTTTGAAACTCTTCTTTTAGTTCAAGCCTAGCAAACAAATCAGGACGACAAACCATGAGCAATTGGGGATTAATTCTTTCAAAAATGTATGTTGGTTCAATATTTAAATGATCGCCTTCAAACCAGTTGGGATATGTTGAGCATGATCTCACATGAGATTGGGCAAGTAGAGAAAAACTTAAAAGTTCTTCAATCTCAAATTTTTTAAAAAATGATTTAAATTCAGAAAAAACTTCTCTCTCACGAACAGGATCAAATGCTTTATCTTTTAAAAGTTGAATTTTAGCAATGATTGTTTTTCTTTCCAACCAGTATTCAAAAAATACTTGTTGATTTTCTTCTAATTTAAATCTTAATTCTTCTAGAGTCATTAGAGTGTTGAAAACCTTCCATCAATATGACCATAAGCTTTGCTTACCTTATTGATATAAAGGTTTTTATTTCCAACAGGTAGTCCTTGCCTTAATCTTTTCAAAGTCCAAGTAGGTCCCATATTATAAGCAACCGTCGCGTATTTATGATTACCTTGAAAAAGGTGTAAGAGTCTTTTTAAATAAAAAACTCCCAACTCAATATTTTGTAAATTTCTTTTGTAATTACTAAGTTCAATTCTTTTGTGAGGTCCCATTAGATATTTTAAAAAACGAGTATTCTTAGTCGACTCAAGTTTAATATCTTTAATGGCCAATAACTTTAATAAATATTTTTGAGTACTTGGCATAATTTGCATTAACCCTGAAGCACCTACATGGCTTTTTGCTCTCGACTTAAAATGACTTTCAGTCCAAATAATTGAAACAACCCAAAAAGGATCAATTTGATATTTCTCACTTATATTTAGTATAGGACGAATAAAATATTTTGCACTCGAATGAAATTGCTTTGGAATAGTTTTTAAAAGTCTTTTTTCTAATTTTAATTTTGAAAATGAGGAATAGTAATTGGGATCACTGAGTTCATTAAATCTTTTTGATTTGGAAAACTTATAGGTCTGAGATGCACTCTTTTTACGAGAAATAATTTCAAGACTTAGTTCATCATGTGTCGTTGTACCAAATCTGGTTAGCATTTTTACAAAACTGATTTTTTCTTGAGTGATTTCACGATCACGAAGTTCGTAATGATACCCGTAGTCAAAGTTAATTGTCCCCAGAGCAAGCATTAAAGCTGTCGCGCGTTTTAAGAGGTCACTATTCCAAAAAAAACTAGGAAAATCGATTTCTATGCGATTGGCATAGCTTATTAGCGTTTTCATAGAAGGGTTTTCTAGCTTTTATTCTATTCACTTGTAAATAAAATTCATGCTAAAGTTAGTTTTTTTATGGATGTGAAAGTTTAAACTGTTATAATCACAACCAAGAATATATTCCATAGGAAACGTATGAATACTAATGAATCTTTTAACCATTTGAAATCTGAAAACTCCTCGTATTTACTACAACATAAGAATAACCCAGTGCACTGGTATCCCTATTCAGAAGAAGCTTTATTAAAAGCAAAGCAAGAGAATAAACCTATATTTATTTCTATAGGGTATTCGGCTTGTCACTGGTGTCATGTCATGGCCCACGAATCTTTTGAAGATATTGAGACTGCTAAATTTATGAATGAAAATTTTATTAATATAAAAATTGATAGAGAAGAATATCCAGACATCGATACTTATTATCAAAAAGTATGTATCTCTGTTGCTGGTCGAGGTGGATGGCCTTTGAGTATTTTTACAACTCCTGATATGAAAGCATTTTATGCTGGAACATATTTTCCTAAAAATCCAAGAGAAGGAATTCCTTGTTTTAAAGAAGTGTTAGAAAAAATTTCTCTCGCTTATAAAGATGATTATAAGAATGTAGAAAAAAATTCTGTTGAAATTACAAATATGATTACTAAGCCTCATCAAGTTGGAGAAAGAGTAGATTTTCAAGGTCATTTTCCAGCGGCGAATCAAATTTTAAAAGTTATTGAAGATTATATTGATAAAGAAAATGGTGGTTTTGGTAAGGCACCAAAATTCCCACTGTTTTCATTCTATGAATTTATAATAGAACAAGCTCTTGAAGGAATGCTCTCACAAGAAACAATTGAAACTCATTTAGCTGGTTTAGAAAAAATAATTATGGGTGGAATATATGATCATGTTAGAGGTGGAATCCATCGCTATAGTGTTGATGACAAATGGACAGTGCCACATTTTGAAAAAATGCTTTATGATCAAGCTGGACTTTTACGTGTCTTAGCAAAAGCTACATTACTTTTACCTAGCCCTTTATTTTTTGATGCTATTATTCAAACACTTGATTACTTAGATAATGAAATGCTAAGTGAGAAAGGTTTTTTCTTCTCAGCTCAAGATGCTGATTCTGAAGGAAAAGAAGGTTTATACTTTACTTTCACGAAAGAAGAATTTGAAGCAGCTATAATGAATCATCAATTAGAATTAGAAGAAAATTTAGATAAATATTACAAGTGGTTCAATATTTCTGAAAAAGGAAATTTTGAAAATAATCTTAATACCATTAGTTTAAATCATCACTGTAAAGATGAATTCTATCAAGCACAAGGATGGAATGAGGTTAGAGAAATTAGGACAGCCTTAAATGAAGAGCGAAAAACTCGTATACCACCACTAACTGACAGTAAGGGAGTCGCTAGTTGGAATTTCATGCTACTTTCTTCTTTAATTGATGTTTTTCAATTTAGTAAGATTGATGTCATCAAACATAAAGCTTCAAATCTTATTAATAAATCAGTTGAAGGTATACACCAATCATTTATAAGCATGCAACAAACAGCTAACGGCCCAAGAGCTTTAATTAGACATACGACAACTCTAGAGCGAACACTTCCATATTTTGAAGACTATGTTTCTCTTGCTGAAGTTTCCCTTCGTTTATATGAATTCAGTGGTAATAAAGACTTCTTAGAAAACTTAGAAAAAACTATCGATTTTATATTTAAAGAATTTTATAAAGATAATCAATTTTATACGCGTGGCTTAAGTTTTAATGACAATGAAAGATATGAAAACTTGCCTGTTAATTTATTTGATCAATCTTTTAAGGCTTCCATTGCAACTCTAGTTGGGTTGGTGAGAAAAACTTCTCTACTTTGGCCTGATAAAAATCATCTTCAGTCAATAGAAACCTCTATAGACATTATCACACATACTATTTTAAAAAATCCCCTCGCTGGTGGTGAAACGATTCGCTCTTTGATCTATCCAATGGAAGCTTATAGAAAAGTCCAAGTTCCTAAAGGATTTTTAAAAGAACAAAAGTTTATGATGTTTCTTCCTTTTTTCTCTGTTAGATTTTTACTTGATTACACGGATGAAGTAGAAAAATGGCAAGTTTGCAATTTCAGAGAATGTGAATTTTTAGGACATGGTATTGAAGAATTTTATAATACTTTTTCTAGAAACGATCCAGAGAACAGTTAATGAAAAAGGTTGTCCTTGATTTTTCCTCCAGATTACCTGGACCTAGGGCAACTTCAAATTTACTTGCCCATGACTTTGATGTAATTAAAATAGAAGATATCAATTACCCAGACTTTTTTTCTACAAAAGAAATTCCCCAATTCAATTACTGGTATGAATCTTTTAATCAAGCTAAAGAGATTCTACGAGTAGACTTTAATACTTATGATTTTTCTGAATTAATAAATAAAGCCGATATCATCTTAATGGGTTTAAATTCAAAGAATCAGAAAAAATATAAATTGGATTTTGCTAACATAAAAAAAACTAAAATATGCTATATCGAAATTACAGCTAATAGAGATGAAACTCCTGCTCATGATTTAAATTTACTCGCAGATACTTCATTTTTCCAACTTCATCTAAACGATCAACTTGATTCGCAAAACCCTCCATTTGTTCCAGTACTTGGAATAGAATATTCAAATTTATTGACCGAGAAAATATTGGCCAGTTATATTAAGCTGATCGAAACTTCTAAAGCAGTTTATGAAAGGGTATATTTTGAAGACGTTTTAAAGCGATTTAATTTTTTAGAAAAAATCGAAATTAAGCCCATTTTGCATAACGGGGACCTTCCATGCTATCGAATTTATAGGTCAAAAGACGGAGTTTTTATAAGCTTTGCAGCCGCTGAAGTAGCGTTTTGGGACAAATTTTGCCAAATATTCAATTTAAATTTGAGAAGTGAAGACAGATTTGATAAGACTGGTACTATTATTAAAAAAATTGAGCGGTTATTTTTAAGCTTAAATGCAGATGAAATAAAAACGATTCTCAATAATGAAGAGATTTGCATTAATCTCGTGAAAAAGGAAAGTTAATTATGACACAAGTAATCGCGTTCAACTATGTATTAACAGATGCTCAAGGAAATGAAATTGATAATTCAAAAGATCATGGACCTTTAGCCTTTATGGTTGGTTCAAACCATATAATTCCAGGATTAGAGAAAGAATTAGTAAAAATGAATATCGGTGATAAAAAGAAAATTGATGTTCCTGCTGCTGAAGCATACGGTGAAATAAGAGAAGATCTACTTGTAACTGTTCAAAGATCTCAATTTCCTGAAAATATGGAAATCAAAGTTGGTGATCAATTTCAAGTTAATGAAACTCCACATGCTCCAGTTTTTAAAGTAGAAGAAATTGAAAGTGAAAATATTAAAATCAATGGTAATCACCCTCTTGCAGGAATTGATTTAACTTTTGATGTTGAAATTACTCATATCAGAGAAGCTACTCAAGATGAAATCAGCCATGGTCACGCACACGGTGCAGATGGAAAAGCTGGGCATCACCATTAAAAATTAATTTTAATTTAAATTATATAAGGGGGAGCAATACTTAGCTCCCCTTTTTGTTTCTGAATAAGATCAAAGATATCGTTATTAATTAAAAGATGACCATCTAGATCTAAATAATCACCTAATGAATTTAAAATCATAGCGTATTTAATTCCAACACTTGTTTCAATCATACAACCAATCATTGTTTTTAAATTTCTCTTCTTAGCTTCAGAAAGCAATCTGACTGCATTTTTAAGACCACCTGCTTTCATTAGCTTTACATTAACTCCATGAAAACAAGATTCTATTAAATCAAAATCGACATTACTTTCAATTGATTCATCCGCAATGAGCGGAATTTTAACTTGAGATTTAATTTTTTGATAAAAATCAATTTTATCTGCCTTAAAGGGCTGTTCAATAAATTCAATATTTAATTCTTTTATGACTTCATAAAATTCTAGAAATTTTTCTACAGATGAAAAACCTTCATTGGCATCTATTCTTAATTTTTTTGAAGTTAAACTCGCCACCATCTCAACCGTCTCAATTGCTGTCTGTTCATCAACTTTAATTTTATATGATTCATACTCATTATTTAATTTTAAATATTCTTTAATTTCTTCAACTTCCATAATTGGTAGTGAGAAGGAAGTTTGAATTTTTTTTGGATTATCAATTCCTAGCTCACTACAGAGACTTGTATTGCTTTGCCTACATTTTTCATTGAGTAGTAGTGACTCTAATCCAAATTGAGTACTATGAGAGAAGGTCTTTGGAATGATTTCTATGGCCTGATCAAAATTATCAACACCAGAAATAAGTTGATTAAATTCTTTAATCTCAGTGATCGCTTTTTCAAAACTCTCATTATATCTAATATTCGGTGCTATTTCCGAAAGTGAATCGTTAAGTCTAAGAATAATATTTGATTTAGTATTGGAGCTATTTCTCGAGAGTTTCCAGGTTTTCTTAAGTACTAATTCTTTAATTTCAAAATCTATATTCATCAATTTGCCCTATATTTGAGGCAGAAGAAAATCTTTTTTTTACAATTCAGAGCCTTAAAGAACTCTTTATTTTCAGACACTTACAAGCCTTTCTTCCATTATAGTGAAGTATTTATCTTCAAAAGTATAGCAGAGAAATTATAATGAAAATAGAGGTTGAGTAAAATTCTTCTTTTACCGATAAGTAAGGGGAATCAGGGAGATTTATGAGAAAAATGCAGACGATTATTTTAGCTATTATCATCGAATTGGTGATGGGTGCTGCTTTTCCAAAAACCCTCTTTTCATCAAATGCCTATGCTCAAAGCTGTGCTGAAAATATGCGCTGGGATTCAGGAAGAGGTATTTGTGTAACTTCTGAAAACAAAGATCAATCTACAGGTGACTTAAATGAATGTTTAAGAACTAATATGAGTGAAAAGGAATGTTTTGATCTTCATAAAGTAAGAGGTGAAGCACTATTACAAGAAGCTCACGTAAATGGAGAGCTCGCTAATAAAAATGGAAAGAATAGAGATATAGACGAGAGCAAACTTAATAAGGTTCATGGTGGGCCAATGATTTTAGCCACTGCTTTAGTTGTCTACGCTATTGTTCTAAATAAATCTGTACTTGGCAATTGCTCATCTTCTTCAGCAAAACTTTTATTAGCGGCAGGTCTTATGGTAGCTGCTGCTGAAGTAGCAACTTGGCTAACTTATAAAATAAAAACTGATAAATTAAAGAAAGAATATGGTGATCTTGTTGAAACTCATACTGATGGGACAGCAACAGATGAACAAAAATTAGCAACTGCTCACCAAGCTCAACGTAGGTCATTTGAATATTTAAGAGATCAGGAGAAAGCAATTCAAACTGCTGCTAACGTTAGAGGTGGTACTTATGCTGTTGCTGCTGCATTATTTGCAACGACAACAGTTTTAGCAACAATGGAAATGATTAGTGGGTACTATACTGGTGGATCTCAATATCAATGTTCTCCTCAAAGTTCTGGTGGTGGTAAAGGTGGAGGACAATTATTAAAATTTCTACCTATTGCACTTGGACTTGGAGGTTTAGTTGTTCCTTTATTAATGCAAAAAAAATCAGGTTCAATCAATTTTGATAAATTTCGATTTCAAAAGTCTTTTCTAGATCAAATAGAATCATCAAAAAATTACGCAACAACTATGAGTTTAAGTTTAGAACAAGACTTCCTGAGCTCTAACCAATTATCTTCTCCTTCAATTGAAGACTACAAAAGATACAAAGAAGAAGATTATGTTTTAACTGATAATAATATTAACGATTATATTAAAAAATCTATTACGCAAAAAATTCAAATAGAATCTCTTTTAATTCAAAGTTCTTTTGCTCAAGGTCAAAATGAAGATCAACCAGCAGGAACAGCAGGAACAGCAGGAACAGCAGGAACAGCAGGAACAG
>CAYGTU010000075.1:0-13678 GCA_964352945.1 uncultured Bacteriovoracaceae bacterium | reverse complement strand
TTCTTTGTTTGAAAAAATTACAGAGATAGAGGCTGATTCTCTATTCAAGAAGTGCAAATATTTAATAATATCTTGAAATGTTTTACCAAAAACAGTTTATGGATGAAAACTTATTTTTTACACTCAACTTCAAGCAGAATATCTCTATTCCATAAAACCCATTTTAATCCCAAATCTGCGCTACCTTCAGCATACTGCCTTGATGGTATATTGGGATCAAATACTTCTATTGAAACAATATTCGATATTTTTTGAACAAAGATTTGAAACTGCTCGACTTCACCTACAAAAATTTTACTTTTCTCTAAATCAATTCTTTTTTCGAAAACCACTGTAGAGTTTTGTTTGGCCAAGCAAATTAAGCTTTCAGCACTTGCTGTGAATGAAAATATACTTAATGCTAAAATAAATGCCCTCATAAATCCCCCTAAATAAGTTTATCTGAATTTATCAATGGCTAAAATCTATGTCAATTGATCAAAATTCAGAGCAAAACTATGTCATTTTTACACTATTCATTGAGCATTTGATGATGGTTTTCTATTATCCTTATGTCCTTTGGGGGTAATATATTAAATCAGTAGTATTCATCTTATTTATTATTACAAATGCCGCCTTCACCTTTGATGATGTTTCAAGATTATATTTAGATCTTGAAAAAAACTTTATGCAGAATTCTCATTTTGATAATCAAAGCATTAATGTTTTTAGGGATAATATTCCAAGTCCTTATATGATAAAGCTTTTTGATTATGATTCTAATAATGCTCGTCCATTAACTGAAGAAGATATTCAAAGATTAGCTCCCAATGAGTTTTTAGATGAAGATGTTTTCAGAATTGCTTATAAAGGTTATTTAAAATATCTCGCTCAAGGAAAAATTAAAAAAAAGATTTTATCAGTTATTGATTATGGTTTAAATGTTAATACTAAAAGATTATTTATTTTTGATATAGAAAATAACAAAGTTCTATTTCAAACTTGGGTTGCTCATGCTATTTTAAGTGACCAAGATAAAGATGGTATTCCAGAAGATTTTTCAAACACTCCTAATAGTAAAAAATCTTCGAAAGGCTTTATGCGTACTCAGAGTTCTGAATACTACGGTCTCTTCGGTTTATCACTTCGCTTAGAAGGTCTTGAAACAATCAACTCTAACGTGTTAAAAAGAGCGATTGTATTTCATGGTGATGGTACATTAACAGCTAGAGGATCAACTTGGGGCTATAACTTAAGAGGATCTACAGAGGGCTGTTTCGGATTACCTGTTTATGAGTCTGGTAAATTTTACGGTCTTGAAGACAGACCCTTATCGCATTTAATTACAGAGACTATAAAGGGATATTCTCTTTTATATGTTCATTCAGAAAAATAATCTTATTTGAAGGTTGCAACTAACTTTTGCAAATAATTCTTTAAATTATAATTTGATTTATATCCTAAACTTTCAGCTAATTTAATAGACATAAACCAGCTCTTCTCTATCCCGTAAGGAGATTGGTTATCTGAAGTTTTAACACTTGCCATTTTTACAGACATTTTTGTTTTATCTTCTAAAATTTCAACTATGTCTTCAATATTCAACGCATCAGTATGCACATTAATTGGACCAATAAAGCCGGGTTTTCTCATCATGAAAAGAAAATTCGCAGCATCTTCTTGGGTTATAAATGACATCTTAGCCTTCAAGTTAGAAAAGAAAATACTTTCTTTCTGTTTGATTCTTTCAAAATGCCAATACAGTCTTCTAGTTGGATCATCTAAACCTAAAACAATGGGTAAGCGAACTGATATAACGGGAAACTCATCATTGTCTGCCAAAAACTTTTCTGCTCTTCTTTTATTTTCAGTATAATTAAGCTTCATCTCAGATCGACTTGTATCGTAATCATCGGTGTTAAAGTTCTCTTCTTTTAAATTACTTCCAAGTTCATATACTGAGATAGTAGAAGTAAATATATACCTTCCAACATCCTTAAAGCAGTATACTGCAATTTCGGCATCATTTTCATTCATACAAATTTGATCGTAAACAACATCCCATCTTTGTTTACCTATCTCTTTCATTGAAGCTGTCTTTGTTCTATCAATCGTTTGATATTGCACATAGGGAGAATTAAACGGCTTTTTATTTCCGCGAGTGGCTACAGTTACGTTTATACCTTCAGAAATAAATTTCTGAACTAATTCTTTACCAAAAAATGTTGTTCCACCTAATATTAGTATATTCATATATAACCATTATAATTCTAACATAAACAAAATACTACATGATTAGAACACATTGAGTCAGTAACAACGGCCGTCGCGTCGCATTCATTGAAAAAAATTGAAGTTTACCTATAATAATAGAAGGGCTTATATAAGGAGTTTTGTGATTTATAATAAAAAAAATCTATTTTTGTTTCTCTTAATTTTCAGTATGGAATCTTTTAGTTTTGATATTGAAAACGCTACTGAAATTAAAGCTGAAGATTTACTAAAAAAAGAAGAATTAAAAGCTCCAACTACAACTGAGCCTATAATTGAAGGTGCAGAAAAATCAGAACAAGTTGAAGCCAACACAAATGATGAAGAATCCTCAAAAGAAAGCGAAGAGGAAGTTGAAGGTTTCTCTGAAATTGAATTAAACACTCTTGAAGCACATTTAGAAGCATCGATAGAAAATGAAACTGATGCTAAGAAAAAAGCAATTAAGAAAAAAGAACTAAAGGTACTTAAAGAAAAAAAAGGTAAAAAACCAAAATATAACTATGTAAGAGAATTAAAATTTGTTAATCCGGAATCAATTAAATTTTGGAATAGAGGTGAGCTTTATACACTTATTTATTATAATTACAGTCGTAGAGATCAACACATGGAAAATGTTCTCGATAGAAATCTGCTCACTATAAAATATAAAGGTGATCAACAAGCTGCAAGCTCTTATATAAAAGCTCAGTTAGAGAAGATGAAGTATATTCAAAATGAAGCAATTGATAAAAAAATGTTTCTTAATATGAAAATTGATCAATATTCAGAATTAGTTGATATTTCTTTCGAAAAACCTGATGATAGTTTTATTAAAGAATTTAAAGAGTACAAATCATTTCAAAACAAATTAGATCGAGAAGGGAAAAAAGTTGTTTTACTTGAGGACAAAGTAGCTCATCTAATGAAAGCAAATCAATTACACCAAGAAGAAAAGAAGAAGCAAAATGATCTTATAGATACTTTAAAAAATAAAATCAAAGAACTCGAAGAAAAACTAAATACAAAAAAGAAAAAATAACTTTATATTTTAACTCTTTCCATTATATATCCAAGACAATCATCTTTAAGAACTTGAATCAGCTTAGTGAACATTGAGGGAATAATTTCATGTCGTGTGTAGATTTTACTATCTTTAATTTCTAAAAAACGTCCTGAGACATTTTCCCCCATATTATCAATAACAAAAATATCAGAGTTTCCTTTCTTATATCCAAGAAATGTTCCCTCTGGCAAAGTGATAAAATTATTTGCATCGAACTCTTTTAATAAAGAAAAGTTATTCTCTGAACTCTCATCTTCATCAAAATCAATGGTACAATCATGATCGACTTTAATCCGTGCGATTGAATGAAAAAGTATAATTTGTGAAGTATCAAAGTCAGAATCAAGTTTTTCTAATTTCATTAATTTATCTAAATAATTAACTGTATATTCAATTCCAGTGGGTAGTCCAGGAAGCCCAACTTCAATTGTTGTTGCTGGACAAAAATCAGAAAAGTTCATCGATAGAACTTCATGAGGTTCTGTAAAGAAAACAATTTCTTTACTAAACTGACTGGCTAAATGAAGGTGTGATTTATCAATTTTATTTACACAGCCATAGAAGGGATTTCTTCCAGTGTTATTATGAATATCAACAGCGAAGAAAATATTATTTTTCTTACAATAATCAATTACTTCGCGTGCAATATCCCAAGCCTCAGGGCATGATTCATCACGATCTTTTAAGCTCCATACTCGATTGAAATCGACTTGCTCAGGAAGCTTTCTAATCCCCTGTTCAGCAGCTCTAGTATTACCAATTAATATGATTACTGATCTATTTAATTCTGTTTTATTTTTAAAATATTCTTGGATTGCAAAAAATCCTGTTGTTTCATTTCCATGTAAGAGGGTTGATATAAATATCGGTCTTTCAATCTTACCTTTTAGATGAATTAATGTTGGTCCACAAAAAACTCGATGGGTTTCTGTTGGATGAATTGTGAAAAATTCTTCAGGGAATTTTTCTAATAAAGTAATATGCTTCATACTGGCCATCTATAAACTGGAATGTTTTTTAATTGATTTTCTATATATGCCCTAGTCATATTTTCAAAATTTGTCCCATGTTTTTTTATATACGCTTTTTGCCAACCAGCTCCATTAATTTTTGTTTTAACTCTATTTAAGATTACATCATTTAAAAAATAATCGATATCAGCTTGTTCTATTCCTTTATTTTCTAATTGTAGTTGAATATTTGGCATTAATTCATTCAGAATTAACTCATTTATATTATGCTCTTTTCCATCAATCCACTTCACTTTTGCATCAAGGCCTTTTTTACAAGCATTATAAAAGTTTTTGTCCGCAGTTTTAAAATCTATTAGCGATTCAGGTGGCGTTTTCATATGTGCTAGATATTCAACTAAGCCAATAAAAAAAGCGATATTGGCCGTAGTATCACAAATCGATGGCCCAGATGATGGAACTCTGTGTTCAATTCGAAGTGAAAGCCTGCCGTCTTTTTCAATCGCAAAAAGCGGTCGGTTCCAACGCCAAATTGTTCCATTATGTAATTGAAGATGTTTTAATTCTTCCGGTTTAGTATTTTTGCACTCTGGCAGTAAAACTGGATAGAGTTCTTGATTAACTTCATATAATTCTAAAAGAGAATCTTTACAGTAATTATTTCCTAAAGTTACTCGACTGATTGTATTTCCCTCTTTATCAGGCCAGGAATCAATGGCAACAGACTGCTCAAAAATTACAATTCTTGATTCATCCCAAAGTTCTTTTCCAAAAAAATAAGGTGAATTTGCCGAGATAGCGGCCATAAAAGAAGAAGCAATTACAAAAGCATTATAGAATCTTGCAGAATTTTCTAATGTAACTCCATAATGAATTTGAAGTGATGTAGCGGCACATTCTGTTATGACCGAATCATATTCTATTTTCAATTGATCAGCACCAGATATGTTTAGTAGTATTGGTTTATGATCCCTTCTCTTCATCACTTCATTATTTAAGGCAAAATACCTTTTTTGAGGAGAAAGCACATCAAGGGAAAGCATATCTTGAGTTAAACTTGGTAGTGTTCCAATAATAACTGGCATTAGTTCCATTTCTTTTGCTACTTGTTTACAAAAACCCCAATAAACTTTAATTTCTTCAGAAATTTTTGAAAAAACATATTTATCACATTCATAAGGATTGCCATTTATTTCAAAATTAAATTTAGCAATTTCTGGAACTATATTGGGATGATTTAATTTTTCTAAAAACTTATGTGATTCAGCTGCAGGCTTGTAATTTTTGTCCACAAGCCAAGCTTCTAATTCGATACCGCATTTTGGTGGAAGCTCAGTGAATTTTTTATCTTTAAATATTTTTCTTAAAATATCCGTTTCTTCATCTACTTTTTTCTTAAAAACTACAAAGTCTAAATCTAAAAAATTGAGTGAATCTATTTCTTGTCCCATTTCTTCCTATCTCTTTAAGATTGAACTTGAAGTTTATTTTTTAAATAAGTAAAGAAAGGCTCTCTATATTGTGGGATTTCATTATGAATTTCATGAAAAGCTCCTTCAATCGAATGATATTCAACATTCTTATCAATTTCATTACAGTATTTTTCAGCCGCTTGAGGACTAACCACTTTATCTTTTGTTCCCATAGTGATGATCACAGGACATTTCGCATTGAGTGGACGATTCCAAGTTTCTTTTATTGATTTTAAGAATGAAAATAAAAGCTTAGAATGTAATTTCAATCTAGTAAGTGGATCATTTTTGTAATCAACACCAACTTTAGCATCATGAGATAAATCGTTTAAATTTACAGTTCCAGCAACCGTAATACTTGGAAATGAAGAAAGCTTAGTAAATATTGAATGGCTTATTCTCTCTGCAATCGGCTCAAACATTCCACCCACGAAAACGGCAGGCGAAGTTAGTATAACTAATTCTGGGTACATACTGGCAACTGCATATTTTTGCATATAAGCCCCAGTGATATGTCCACCCATTGAATGGCCTAATAATTTAAATTTACTCATCGACTTTTCTTTAGAAAGCCACATTAATATTTCATGAAGATCTTTCATAAAAGATTCAAAGTCTTTTACATAAGCTCTTTTACCTTCACTTCTGCCATGTCCTCTTAAATCATACTGAAATAAATTATATTTTGTAGAGATAAGGTTATTAAGGTATTGATGTCTATCACAATGCTCACCTATTCCATGAGTTTGAACGATCCATTCATCTTTAGAATTATTATAAAGTTTGTAATAAAGAGTAATATTATCTCTTAATTTAAATCTACCTGTTTCAAAATCCATTTATAATCCTTCAAATGATTTATAAAAATCTGAAAATGACTTATTCACTGTATGGGAGTTATCTAATTCACCTCCATTATTATAAAACATAAATAAGGAATTCAGAAAAATAATTCGATGGTCAGGTGGTAATTGGCGAGAAATAAAACTTACTTTTGGACTCGGCCCACAAATTTCAAGATAATCTTGTGATTCATTATAATTATACTTAACTGAAAAGCTTTTTAAAGTTTTTAAAATTTGCTCGATACGATCACTCTCTTTAAATTTTAAATTTTTTAAATTTAACAACCTACTATTACCGTTTGCATATGAGCAAATAAAAACTAATGCAGGTACTAAATCTGGGTGATCGGAGCAATCTATAGTAATACCATTTAACTCAGATTTAAAAACTCGTAATCCATTTTGATTGAGATCAAACCTTCCGCCCATCAAATTAAGATGTTCTAGTATTCTTGAATCTGATTGAAATTTATCAATTGAAAAAATATTAGAAAATAAAGTTTCACGAGTTATTGCTGCATAACAAATTAAAAAAGATGCTGAAGACCAATCTATTGGAATATCTATTTTAGAATTAGTTGTAAAAATATTTTTAATATGTTTAGTAAGTTCAACATAGGGCTTTGAATAAATTAAATTTTTTGGTTGAATCAATTTTTCTTCGAGTACTAATAATAGAGAAGAATAAAATTGTGACGTTTCTGAACAATCAATTACTATATTTTTCTTCTTAAGTGGACCTTGTATGGATAAATTCTTTGAATCAATTTTAACTTCAAGATTTTTAAGAGCAGAAAAAAGCCCTTCCATGGGACGCGACATCATCCGTTGATTTGTAATTAGCGTGTAATTATTGTCCCCTAAACTGAGTAAACTTGTCAAAAATCTTGTCGTTGTTCCACCGTCACCACAATAAATTTTATTGGCCGTCTTATTCTTAACTTCACATTGTGGGAAACTATTATAAATAGTTAGAATATTGGCCTTTTTTTCAATATTCAAACCAATATCAATTAAAGCTTTGGTAAGATTTAACGTATCAGTAGAATCAGAAGTATTTAGAATTTCTATTTTCTTCTTACTTTGGGCCCCGCATATAAGAGCTCGATTAGTCCAAGACTTAGAGTAATTTATTTTAACGCTAGGCCGTAAGAAATTTGGGTATAGTCTTTTAATTCGCATAGCTTCTAAATTTTTCTTCAAGTTCTGATAATTTAATTGGAATTATCTCGGGGTTTCCAATTTCAGTTAATGAAACTATTTGGATAAACTCGGCATTATTTTTTTTATCTCTCTTAATAAAATTAAAAATTTCTTTATCTGATTTAATTAATACGTCCCTAGAGATTTCTAAAGCCTCAAGAGTTTTATAAAAGGTGTTCAATAATTCCTCTTTAAATAATTTAAGTATTATATGAATACCATTAATAACTGCTATTCCATGAGGAAGCTTATTTGAAAACTCAATTGCATGACCAAAAGTATGACCGAAATTTAAAAATTTTCTTTCGCCTGACTCTTTGGGATCATTCTTACAAATTAACAGTTTATAATTAATACATTCATTTATTATTTTTTCTTGTGGTGCTTTATTAAGAACAAGTTTATTAATTTCTTTAGACAGAAAAGCATATTTTAATATTTCACCTTTTCCACTTTTTATTTCTTCTATCGGCAAATTTGTTAAAAATTCTGTATTAATAATTATTTCACTAGCAGGATAGAAAGAACCAATTAAGTTTTTGCCTTTTTCTGAGTTGATTGCTGTTTTCCCACCAATAGAAGCATCTACCATCGATAAAAGAGTTGTGGGAATGATATGGAACTCAACTCCTCTTAAAATTGTTGCAGCTATGAAGCCAGCAAAATCAGAAAGAGCTCCTCCACCAAAAGCAATAATAACTGATGAGCGTGTTATTCCAGCTTCAATAAGCTCTTCACAATATTTGCCATAAGAGAAGATGTTTTTCTTCGACTCAGGATCATCTATAGTAATGGTATTCATTTTCAATGTTTCAATTTGCTTTTGATATGTATCAAAAATATTTTTATCTACAAAGAGAATATCACTTTGCGAAAAGGTTGATAGTTTTTCAAATACTTTCTCTGTAGTTGAAAAGCTTATTTTATTCATGAGAAAATCTACTTTTTATCCAAGTTACAATTTTAGTTTCATAGATAAAATAAACACTTGGAACAAATAGAAGTGTTAATGCGGTTGAGAAAAATAATCCATAGGCAAAACTTAATGCCATTGGCTTTAAGAAAGGATCACCATTAGTGGCATGAGCTATGGGAAGTAAACCTACAACAGTTGTAAATGTTGTTAGTATTACAGGTCTAAATCGCGATAAACATGAAGTTTTAATTAATTCAAAAATCGAGTCATCCGCCGTTTTATTTTTAATATTAATATTGATACTATTTACTAAAACAATTGAATCATTTACTACTACACCAACTAGACCAATAACTCCCATCATTGCCATAAAACTCAGGGGTTCTGCCATAATTTTAAATGAAAAAATAACACCAATCATTCCAAGTGGAATTGCTGACATAATTATAAGAGGCTGCCCAAGAGACCCAAACATTGCAACAAGAATTATAAAGATTAAAAAGAGTGCTATCATTGCTGCTTTTTTTAATCCGGCCATTGATTTTGCTGTGTCTTTGTTTTCACCACTAAAAGCATACGTAAGATTCGAGTCTTTAATTAAATCATCTAATTTTGGTCTGACTAATTCTAATACAACACTTGGAGTGGTAGTAGCTTTATCAATTTGCCCTGTAATAGAGATTGTTCGCTTATAATTTAAACGACGAATGACAAAGGCACCAGGCTCTTCAGAAGTTGTGGTAAAGTTAGCAAGTTTTACCCTGTCTCCTTGATTATTTGAAACACTTATATCATTAAGAACTTTAATACTCTTTCTCGTATCTTCATTCATTCTTAAAATAACATCTATATCCTCATCAGATCTTCTAATTTTGGTAGCAATTTCACCTTCATAAATTCTTCTAACTTCAAAAGCTGTATTAAAATTTGAAATATTTAACTGCCTAGCTTTTTCTTCATCTATTTTTAAAATATATTGAGCTTTACCGTCTTCAAAATCAACTTCTGTTGAAGTAACTCCTGGAATTTTTTCAAGTAATCCTCTAATTTTAAGTGCATATTCTTTTAACTCTTCAAGAGAGTCTCCTGAAATTTCTATATTGATAGGTTCGCCTTTGGGGGGCCCACCTTCCCTCTTTTCCACCTTTACATCAAAATCAGTTACAGCAGCTTTTACAAGTTCAGTAATGACTTTAATAATTTCCTCTGAACTTCTTTCTCTATCTTGCGGAAAAGAAATATCGGCTGTTACTTGGGCATAGTGAGATCCGACACGATTAGAGCCCTGTGGAGACCGCTGACTACCAATAAATGTTCTCACTGTTTCTAGTTCATCAGATTTTAAAGCATTCATAACAATCTGTTCAACTTTTATGATTTCTTTTTCCGTTTCTGATCTTGGTATTCCAACTTTTCCTTTTAACTTCACATAAAATTGTGTCACGTCGTCACCCGAAAAAAGTTCAAACTTCATCGTTTTGGCAATACCTAATGATAAAAAGAATAAAACAATAAAGATTGTAACTGTTATTTTGGGAAAGTTTAAAGCTTTTTTAAGAATGTTTTCATATTTATTTAAGAGAGGTTGATACCATTTTGTTTTCTCTATTCCATCTTTTTTCACTTTAACAAAATCTGCTAAGTGACTTGGTAAAATAAAGAAACATTCTATCCATGAGGCAGCAAGACAAATAATAACAACTGCTGGTACGGACCATAGGAATTTCCCCATAATTCCACCCATAAAAAAAAGAGCTCCAAAAGCTACCACCGTTGTAATAATAGTTGCTGTAACAGGAGCAAGGGATTCAAGAGCTGCTTTTCTAGCCGCTTCTTTTGGTTTCATTCCCTTTTCTATAAGTTGGTAAAAATATTCTGCCACAATTATGGAATCATCAACTAACATTCCCAAAACTAGAATCAAAGCAAACATAGTGATGAGATTTAAAGACATTCCATAAAAATCCATAATTGCAAATGAGCATAAAAAAGCTAAGGGTGCACCAAGAGATGTTATAACCGAAACTCTAAAACTCATGAATGCGACTAGGCAAAGGAATACTAAAAATATACCTTGAAAACCATTTTGAGTTAAAACAGAAAGTCTTCTTTTCACTCTATAGGCCATTCTATCGAAAAATTTATATTCAATATCTGTCTTGTATAAAGAAAAATATTTATCAACTTCGTTACGAACAATTTCTGTTGAAGTTAAAATATCAGCATCTGATTTTGCCACCACTCTTAAGAAAATCGATTTTTTTCCATTTCCTCTTTCAGTAGAATCTGTATCCTTCAAAGTATTATTTACGCTGGCTATTTCTTTAATTTTAACTGATGAACCAGAATAATTTGATCTGATAATTATCTGCTCTACTTCTTCTTTCGTATGAAATTCAGTATTTGTTCTTACTAGAATTTCTTTTTCATCAGTATAGGCTGTTCCCGCTGAAATATTTATATTTCTATCTTTTAAGGCGTAAGAAATATCCCTAAGTGTAAGTTCATTTTTTTCAAGTTTAACAGGATCAACTTGGATCTCTAGTATTTCAGATCGATATCCTCCAAGTGAAATATTAGCAACAAAACTTAACCTCTCAAGTTTATCCCTCAGTTTTTTTGCCTCTTCTCGAAGCTCCCACTCATCATTACCCAGTAAAGCAACACTTATTATGGCCTGTTGTTGATTATTAATACTTGTAATGTAAGGGTCTTCTACTTCGTTTGGAATGTCCTTAGCACTATCAACAGCATTTCGAATATCATCCAGTACTTTATCTTTGTTATATTCTGGATCAACAGTAACCACTAAAACGGAATAGCCTTCTCCACTCATGGCATTGATATCTTCAATTCCTTCAACACCTTTTAATTGTCTTTCGTAAGCTATGGTAACTAACTTTTCAACTTCTTCAGCAGCAGCTCCAGGATAATTTGCCCTAATTGTTATGACATCAAAGTCAACTCTAGGAAAAGTTTCTTTTTGCATTGTTATAATTGATATTAATCCAACGACAGAAACCATAACTGTAAACAGATTTACTAAAAGAGATTTGTCGATAAAATATTCAATTAACTTTTTCATTTATTCTTTAAATGCACTAACAAAAGAAGAAACTTTTCCTCTAATAAAAGCTTGTTTTAAAATTAAGAGTTCATAATCTGCCAAATAAGTTATTAAGCTATTTTCAGTATTCATTACAGCATCTTCAGCTGATAATACTTGAACAAGATCAATTCTTCCTAAACGATATAATCGATTATGTTCTTCTAGGGATTTTTTTGCTAAGTTTAATCGCTTATTGGCTGATTTTGTATTCGCTTTTTGTAAGTCTATTCTTTTTTGAATAAGTTTTGATTCTAATTCAAGTTCTTTTTTAATATTAATTAAAGTTATATCGCTTTTTAAAAGTTCAGCCCTTTTGATGTTTTTTGCTGAACTTGTTTTATTCATTCCTAGGGGTATGCTCATGTTAAGAGAAATTGTACTTTCTCTGTTCTCACCCCCAGGGTAAGAATCAGATAAAGCCTGACTAAGTTCTTTATTGTAGGTATTTGTTCTTAATGTCGCTTCTAAATAAACTTTAGGTGCATTTGAATTATCTGCGTTTTTAAAATCAAATGCAGCAACTTCTCTATATTTTTCCAGTGAACTAATACTTAAATTATCTTCAACAGATCCTTTAATTGATTCCATTAGTTTAAATTTATCTAGATCATAAATTTTAACATCTTCTTCATTAACTAATCTTTGAATTTGCTTAGAAAGCATTTCCTCAGTCGAGATATAATTACTTTTGGTTACTTCTATATTTTCTTTCTGAGATAAAAGAGCAAGTTCAGCCTGATAAAGATCAATTTTTTTACTTACTCCATCTTTAAGTTTTTTCTCTACAAGATCTTTTCTAATTTGAGCCCTCTCTTTAGCACCAATTGCAACAAGAGATAAGGTTTTTACTTTTTTTGAGTTAATATACTTACTTATAAATTCAAAAAGGGCTATTTGATCTGATAGCTTTAAATTAAGCTTATTTGCTTCACTTAATGATTTCATTTTATCATAGCTCGCTCTAAAGCTTCTTCCAAAACTATCGGCCCATAAATATTGTTTTAAACTTAAAAGAGAGTATGTTGAATACGGCGTATTTCCTAAATCTGCTGGAACAGTACTTGTCCATTCTGAAAGATCTAGCTTTGTTAAATACTGCCCATAAGAAAACTCTGTCCCCGATTGGAAGTATTTAGAAAAGATTGCAGAAACACCTGTTTCTTTTGTTACTTGAGACTGGAAACTAAACAATCCGATTGGTTTAGAGTTTTTTGAATAAGTCCTAAGATCTAAATTCCAATCAAAAACGGCTTCAAAGTTCCTGAGTGTTTCATCCTGAATTTCATAATCAAGCTCATTGCTTTGTACCAAATTATTTTTTTTAAAAAACTCATCGGTTAGTGGTTTCAAAGAAGCATTAACATTCCAAATTAACCCCACTAAAAGAAAAATATACAATTCGATTTTCATGCTTTTTATCTATCAAAGAAATCACATTGTTACACCTCAAAAAACATTAATAACATGGGTTGTCATGATAGACATTTTAGATTATAACCTCTTCTAGCGAGAAGGACATGTTATCGCGGGAAACCGAGGAAAGTCCGGGCACCAAAGAGCAGCTTAGCGGGTAACGCCCGTCCACCGTGAGGTGAGGACAAGTGCAACAGAAAGCAAGTACAGTTCGGCTGTAGTGAAACCAGGTAAACTCTAGGCGGTGCAAGTCCAAATAGGCAAGTGTTTGATGTCGGCTCGACAGAGCTTGCGGGTTGGGTGCTAGAGATGATGGGTAACTATCATCGTAGACGAATGATAACTTAATACAGAACCCGGCTTATAGTCCTTCTCGCTTTTTTATCGCCTTAATTGACGCTGTCGAGAAGTTTTCAGAATGAAAATGCATTTTATTAATATAATATTTAGAATT
>CAYGTU010000074.1:7762-14170 GCA_964352945.1 uncultured Bacteriovoracaceae bacterium | reverse complement strand
GTTTCCTGACATAAAAGATCAAGAACTTAAAAAATACATCTTTTCCCTTTTCTTACAAAAAAACAAACCTTAAGATAGTAGTTAGGGGAAACAGACATGTTAGATATAGAGCTATTTAAAAAAATACCATTCTTTCAGAATTTTGAACAGCACTTAATCGATATTGTAAATACGGTAAGTCGACTTGAAAAAATCCCTGCTGATGAAATTCTACTAGAACAAGGTGCTTTAAATTTTGAGTTATTTTTTCTTGTAAAAGGTAAAGTCGTTATTTTAGTTGATGATCATGAGGTATTAGAAATTGCTGATAATGGACAAGTATTTGGTGAAATGAGCATTGTTTCTCACGATACCTGTGCTGCTACAGTAAAAACTAAAACTGAATGCTATGTTGTGAAAATTCCTATAAATGACCTACAAAGTTTACCTAAAGAACATAAAGATGCTGTTCTTAAGGATGTTTATAAAAGCTGTGCTGAAATTTTAGCAAGAAAATTAAGTGACACCAATCAACTTGCTAAGAAATATAAAAATCAAGCAGGTTAGTCTTTTCACTAAGTCTTACTTCATTTAAATTCAAATTATTCTTCTCAATAAAACTTTTAGTTTGAAAATATATATTTTGCTGAAGAGGACTCAAAAGCATACAACAATGAGAATTAACCTTCATTAATTCTAACGTTTTTCTTAATAATAAAATCCAATTTTCTATATTAATAAACTTACAAATAATTTTATTCAATTCTTTTGGCTTTTTTCCGGAGGAGATATCATAGTAAGGTGGATTCATTAAAATAAGATCAAATTTCTCATTAAAACTCATATCCATGTAGTTTCCTTTTAACAAGGTACTCTCTACTTCAAATAATTCTAAGTTTTTGTTTAAGTTAGATATCATCTCGGGTTGTATTTCATTTTGAAATAAATTTATTTTAAAATTTGATTTTTTAACTAGATCGATGCCTATTACCCCACAGCCTGAGAAAGCATCAAGTACCTTCATATTATTCTTTATAACTAGGTTTTTGACACTGTAATTTACTAATAAAATAGATTCTTCTGAAAATTTATAAAAATTTGGTTGATAATAATCTTCTTTCATTGCAAATAACTAACCTGTTGATCGCCTATTAGAAATAAATTAAAAATGGCAAAATCCTTGGTCTCACTATCCTCTAAAAGCTCTAAAAAATATTTTCGCTTGATTTTGAATAAGCCTACTTTTTCATAAAGTTTTAAAGATGTTAATGCTTTCTTCATATCATCATTTTCTTGCATCATTAAAAGCAAATATCTATCAACAACTGATTTGAAAGGCTGTTTTTTATCTAATAGAACTTCATATTTACTATAAAACTCATCATTTGTTAGAGTGTAGAAAGAAAAAACCCACCAGTTCTGTTCTAAAGCTAAATTGGTAATTTTAGTTGAAAGGTTTAGGAACTCAATCGAAGCTTCTTTGAAAGTTGATCTCTTAAAAAAATAAGGCATCCAAAAACAAATTAAATTGACTCCATATGTTGGCGATTTTATTATTTTTCTAATATCCTGAAGAGAAAAGTTTACTACCTCATCAATCTTTAATTCTTTTTTATAATCATCTGTAAGATATTCATTCAAATAAAGAAGATAAATTTTAAAAAGCTTCACATTTGTAATTTTAAGTAGGAGCTTCTGAATTATTAATTTAAAATCTTCTTTATTTACATAAAGTTCAATTTTATTCTCAGTATTCATTAATATTTCTATCGGGTTAAATCTAATTGAATCAATTATTAACTTCTCCATCTTGCTTTCATTATCAACGATAGAGTTTGCTAGGATACCTTTAAGTTTACCTAGAAAAGTGCTTTCATTTATATTATTCAAAATTTTGGCTACTTTGCTCTTCTGCTGTAAGGTCAAAGAATCTTCTAAGAATAGCTTTATCAATAAGGATATTTCATGGTTATCGACTTTAATTTCATTCTTTTCAGGTATCGTTATTCCACACTTCTTAAAAACCTCAAATGAATTATTTTGATATAAATAATATGAAATATTGGCATTAGCTAAATCTTCACAATTCGAAAATTCATATTTTGAAACTAATTTAAGTCCTCTAAAGGTAATTACTGGTTCAATTTGAATTTTGTCATCTTTAAGTATTGGTAGGTCAATTATTCTTTTTTTTTTACTGCAACATCTTGAGCATAAGCACTAGAGAAAATGGAAAGATTTGAGGAGTTTTTAAAGGAGTTTATTAGCTGCCCTCTGTAATAAAATAAAATAATCAAAAGTAGAAGAAAGACAATAATCAGAGAAAATAAAGTATTGCTAGTTAAAATTGATTTTTTTGGAGATATTAACTCGTAGTTTTTTTCTTTTTTATAATCATTTCTATGAACAGGTGGCTTTAGCTTAATATTTTTCATTTCGCCAGTTCTGTCTTCTGACATAACTTTTGAAATTATATTATTATTCTTTTTTTTTAAATC
This sequence comes from uncultured Bacteriovoracaceae bacterium, assembly GCA_964352945.1. Classification (GTDB taxonomy): domain Bacteria; phylum Bdellovibrionota; class Bacteriovoracia; order Bacteriovoracales; family Bacteriovoracaceae; genus CAYGTU01. Next base: position 11,693 of record CAYGTU010000074.1, on the reverse strand, counting down.
ACTTGTGCTCTCTTCTAGGGATGCACTTGAAGAATCTGTTAAATCTTCATCATCACTTAATGAAAGATCTGGGAATTCAAGATCTCCATCACCTGGAATTAAAATCTCACTTTCATCTAACATAGGGGCTGTTAGGATATCCGCTGCCTCTCTCACAGGATTGAACGATTGAACTTCATCATTTAAAAGAAATCTTTCTATTAAGTTACTCTCTTTAACATAAAACCAGTAACCGTTTCCAGATCCAATTTCATCATCACCTTTGATTGAACCATTTAAATACAATTCTTTTACTTTGTCTTTTGAGACCGGTCCTAATATATGTAAATTTTTAGTTCTTATTAACCAATTTTTCATTTCTACCTTGATAGAAGTCCTAGTAATGTTGCAACATCATTGTCATTAAATCTTACACCAGCACTAATAGTACCGCTTTTCTCGCCATCTTTAGCTGCCATATTTTCAGCTGTGAGTCTTGTGTAAAATATCTTCCACAACCTAAATTCACTTGTCAACCTTACGAATGGTGCATCATCGTTATCAAAATTAAATGTATCTAAAGAAAACATCATTCCACGTTCAAGCATCATATAATCTAAACCAATACCTGCCGTAGATTGAAAAATCCCTGCTCTAACACGAAAATCCTGAAATCTTCTTCCAATCTGAAAATTAAATTTAACTGCATTATTATCTGTGACGACCTTATTACTTGTGGTCCCACCATTATTTGTAGTATCAGTGTCTGAGTAAACTGCAGGACCAAGTTTTGTATCTACAACACCAAATCTAAACATTTTTTCAGGAGATGTACCTAAATCTAAATTTAACTCAGAGTGTATAATTTTTTCACCTCTGTAATCGGTGTTATTGGCACCGGTGAAAAATGAAATATCTGTTTTAAATCGATTAAAGCTAGCAAAAATTTGGTTCACATTAGAGATCGTTTGATCAACTTTTTCCCCCATTTGATCATCTCGAAGCAATTTACCAGCCACACCTCTACCCTGCTTTACATCATTTATAATCTCTTTAATATCATTCATCACTTGCTTAGCATCTGCTAATATTGGATTTACATTTTTAACTTGGCTCATTAAAGAACCATCTGAATTTCTATCCGTTTCATAAGCAATCTGTTCTGTTAATGCTTTAATATTATCAACGATACTTGATAATTTATCAGAGTTTCCGTCTGTATAGCCTTTAAAACCAGCTACAATCTCTTTTGAATCTTGTGAAATTTGTTCTAAATTATTTAAAATTTTTGCTAGCTTATTTTCTTTTTCATCAGTCTGCAGAGATTCTTTTATAAGTACTAGAATACCTTTAATTTCACCAATCATCTCAGTTGCCTGATTGGCAGCATTAGCTAAACCACCAGCTTGAATCGCAACTATCTTTGAACCTTCATTCAATGCCTTTAAATTTGCAGGACCTAATTTTAAATCTAAATAAATATCACCAAGGAAACCTAAAGACTTAACATGTAACTCAGTTCCCTTTGTTACTTTGATTGTGTCTAAAACTTCAAAAGTAATTAAAGCCTTACCATCTATAAGTTCAACTTTTTTTACTTTACCTGAATTAATACCGGCAACTTTAATAGTAGTCTTTGGGTAAACTCCGGTGGCATCATCTAATTCTGCTGTATATTCTCTATGGGAACCAAAACCAGATTGATTAGCAGTAATCTTCAATGAGACTACTGCAAGTGAAATGATAGCAGCAAGTGCTAAGAGTCCGACCTTTAACTCGTTCAATCTTTTCCTTTTTTAAAGGTTTAGAAATTCTTGAATTTTTTCATTCTTCGATTTTCTAAACTCATCAACTGGTAAGTACTCTATAATTCTACCACGCTCCAAAAATGCAACATAGTCGGAAATTCTTAACGATGCTTCCACATCGTGAGAAATTACTATAGAGGTAAGCTCTATATCGGCGTTTTCCTTAGAGGTTTTGAGAATTAAATCATTGACCATTTTAGTTGTAATTGGATCTAAACCTGTTGTTGGTTCATCATATAAAAGTATTCTGGGTTTTAAGGCCAGGGCCCTTGCTAGACCTACTCTCTTTCTCATACCACCAGATAATTCTGATGGTAATTTATAAAGTGAATCTCTATCAAGACCTACGGAATCAAATAGCTCCACTACTCGTGCATGTCTTTCTTCTTTATTCAGATCAGTGAACTCAATTAAAGGAAATTCAATATTTTCAAATGCTGATTTAGAATCAAAAAGTGCCGCATACTGAAAAAGCATACCAAAATTAGTTCTAAAGTCTCTTAATTCCAAATCTGAAAAATCTATTAATCTTTCACCTAAGACAAAAATTTCACCACTTGTTGGTTTAAGTAGTCCTAATATATGCTTTAGTAACGTTGATTTACCTGCACCTGAAAAACCAAGAATTGTTGTTATTTTTCCTTTTGGAATTTCAATTGATAAACTATTTAAAACTGTATGTTCACCAAAAGATTTCACAACATTTTTAAAACTTACTGCTATATCCATTTATACAAACACCACGGTTAAAATACTCGTGAAGAAAAAATCTGAGATTAAAATCATGATCATTCCCCAAACAACTGCTAAATTTGTTCCTTTTCCTACTCCTTCAGCACCACCAGTAACGTTATATCCATGATAAGTTCCAATAACAGCAATAATTATTCCAAAAAAGAAAGCTTTAATTATTCCCTCAGCTACATCTGTTAGGTACATAATATCCGAGAGTCTAGAATAGAACATGTCCTTTTCAATTCCCAAAACCATAGTACCAATAGCGTATGAACCTATATTTGAAACTAATAAAAATATTATAACAAGCAAAGGAAGTGAGATTGCTGAGGCTATTATTCGGGGGGAAGCTAAATATTGAATTGAATTTATTCCCATCACTTCAAGGGCATCTACTTGCTCGGTAACTTTCATTGTTCCAATTTGAGCGGCCATTGCAGCTCCACATCTTCCGGCTACAACCAATCCAGAAAGTATAGGGGCCATTTCTTTTGCCATTGATATTGCAACGATTGGTCCAATAAAAGAATCTGCATTAATAATTCTAAAACCTAAATAAGTTTGAAAACAAAACACAGCTCCTGAGAAAATAGCAGTTAAGACAATTATAAAAATACTCTTATTGCCAATGAATTCGATTTGCTCAAATAAAAGATGATGCCTATAGGGTGGACGAACCATCCAATTAAAGGCTTTTATAGTAAACGCTGAAAAATGTCCTAAGCCGTTTATTTTACCTAAAGCAACTGATTTTAAATGAGAATAAACCTGAAGATCTTTTATTTTTTCCACTAAGTTTAGTTTAAACTATAACAACGTGGAATGCGAATACTTAAACTGCAAAAAAGTTCATATGATATCGTCTGTAAACTTTTTTCAAGTCTAGCAATCGATTTTTGCTCATGGTTCCAAAGATAAACAATTTGATCAACCTTTAATCCTGGATCTTCGCTGAAATAAACATAAATTAAATCCATATTTACTCTACCTACAACTGTTCCTTTATATTCATCTAAATATATCTCTTTCCCTGAATACGAAGTATGAAATCCATCACCATAGCCAATTCCAAGAATAACTATTGTTCCTGAATTTCCTAAACTAAAATTTCCATAGCCAAATGTTTCATTTTTAGTGATTTTAAATTTATTAATTATCTTAGTGTAGTATTTTGAAATAATCTCTCCATTCCAGATAGATTCACCTGTCATTGATGACTGAGGTCCATATAACATTATCCCCGGTCTCACATGAGTTTCCTCTAACATTATGCCTTTTTCAATGGCACTCGAATTGGCCATTGATGTGTGCTCAATTTCAATTCCATTATCTTTTAAAAACTTTTTTACCATATTAAATTTTTCAATTTGCTTATAAGTCATGCAATTTTCAGTTAATTTTAAATAAGC
>CAYGTU010000074.1:0-7752 GCA_964352945.1 uncultured Bacteriovoracaceae bacterium | reverse complement strand
CATCAAATGATTAACTGTTTTTTTATTATATTTTTTTAGAATATCTACAGACTTTTCGAGATCTTCAATATCAATTCCTAATCTGTTCATCCCGGTATTATATTTAATGACTAGAGGCAGATTATTGAACTCACTATTTGAGCAAATTTTATTCAGATCATTGAGGTTTGAAATCACAGGTCTTATATTGTATTCAATATAATATTTTATCTTGTCAGCATCCTCAATTTCACAGTCAGAGAAAACATAGATATCAGCTTTTACAAAAGGAAGCCTTTCTCTTATGAGAACAGCTTCTTTTAAGGAAGCAACTCCAAAATTTTTAATAGCACAATTTTTGTAACAAAATTCTACTATTTCAAAAATTCCATGCCCGTAAGCATTGGCTTTGACCATAAAGATAATTTCATTATTATTGAGACGACTCGACAGTTTATCAAAATTTGATATTAACTTATTTAAGTCGATATCTAATTTTGATGAATATCTCATTAGAGTTCTATATTGTTATATCTTCTACTAAAGTTAAATTTTGGTTTAATCTCAGCACCAAATTCATCCATTTCAGTTTCTAAATGTCTTAAGTAGTTTAGAGAAGAAGGACTCATCAGTTTTACAGTTGGTGTAAAATCTTTAGTGATAATTAGAGAAGAATCCTCAAAATATCTCCAGTACTGAAATTTATCAACAATAGTTTGAACATTTTTTAGATCAATATCTAGTGTATCTGTTTCTGTATAAATTAATAACTGATGAATTCCATAATGTGTAAAATGAGCATCTTTATTAATATTTTTAGCAATATCAATCATAAAATCATGATAAAAAGCTTTATAATTAAATCGGTTATCCACTTTTTCACGAATAGTAGAAATCAGTTTTGTAAAACTAATATTAATTAATTTTAAATCAATACTTTTGTTCATGTAGTGAATTTCATCTTGAAGAGTAAATGCTTCCCATGGGGTAATAAATCTGTTTGTTTGAACTGGTTTAGTATTTAACCTATATCTTCTATATTCACTCGTAATGAATTCCGAGAAAACATTCCAATCAAAACCTTGTAGTTTTTCTAAATTTACATCCATTAAAACAATTAAATCAGGATTATTAGTCTCACCTTTGACCTTAAAAATCTGAATATTTTCACCTAGAACATCCATTCCAACTTGAACGGCCATTTCTTGAGCAAAGTTTTCAATTCCGTTCTCGCTAATTTGTCCCAACCAAAGAGAAGGAAGATGCTTATATTTATTTCGATTAAACTGAGGTGATCTTAATTTTTGACGTGTATTATTTAACTCATAAATTGAGAAAGCTTTAATTGAGTCCCAAGTATTAAAAACAGCAACAACTGAATCCATAAAGCTTTTAGACTCAAGATTTTCTTTAAAGTTTTTTACAAGACTCATCATTAAAGAGAATTGTTCTCTATAAAGATTTGAGTCATGCATATCTGCAATAAGTTGAGCTCCACGCTTTTGAAGTCTTGTAACTCTACCTTCTAAATTCTTTTTACGATTTGTTTCTTTTAAATCAAATTCAAGACGATTGAAAATACTTGTAAGTTGGCCCTTTAAACTTAAAGTCGATCTTATTAAACCATAATGATTTAAGTTATAAGTTGAATTTAATAAAGCTCTAGTTGAGTCAGTATAGTAAAATGCATAATTTAATAATTCTGTTTTTACTTTTGGATGATTAACAAAAACGAGTGAACCTTGAGACATGCACTTAACATCAATAATTGTAAAATCTGGAGTTTGGCTATTAGCTGCAACCCAATATTCATCTAAAGATTGATAATATTGAGCAAAAATTCCAAAATCACGAAGTGAATCAGAAACTTGTTTAGCTTCATTTATATCCGCTATTAAAATAGCTACATTTAGGTTTTCAATCTTCAATTCCGTCTGAAATTTTTCCATTCGTGACTCCTAGCCTGCTGCGTATTATTATCACATTAAATTGCTGTAATTGACAAGAAAGCTTTAAACTAAAAGGGCTTCTAGATACTTAACTCGCTCTAATGCGGAAAATTTTTCCCCATCAATTTGATGCTTTGCGCTTCTAAAAAAAACATCACGCTTTTCAAACAATCTTTCGATTTCTTTAACTGTCTTACCTGAGGTAATTGGTCGATTAAGTTTAATGGACTCTCTAGCCGCGGATTTGAAATCAACTTTTAAATTTACTAGATTAAAATTTTCTTTGAGTGAACCTAAATCAAAACCAGCTCCAATCGCAATAACTGCATTTTCCAAATCTAGGATTAAATCATTGAAGACTTCTTTTTCAAAAGATCGAAATTCAACTTCGCCCTGTTTGTTAAAAATTTCACTAATATCACCATATTTTTTTTCAATCTCTTGATCAAGATCTATGAACTTGAATTTCTTCAAAGATTCTAATTGGGCTAAATCAAGAATTAACTTGGTTTTACCTGCAGTACTATGCCCTATTAATAACCAAATATTCTTCATATTCTTGCCTTATGCGATATTCAGTTATATATAATCTCTCGATTCAAAACAAGGAAAACAATGGAAAAAAAGCCTCACGAAAAACCAATTCAATCTAAAGTAACTATTACTAAGTTACCTTCAGATAAAGAGGTTGAGCATATTTTAGATAAATCTGTTGATTGGGTACAAGAAATATTGATGGAGCTTAATAAAGGTGCAGAATTTATTCCTTCTGAGAGACTTCTATCCTCTTCACATTTAGACATAAATTTGAAGTTAAAGAGAAATTTTAATAGAGAAATTGGGGATTATCTTCTGATGAAGGTAGATCTTAACACAGAGTATCATACCGAGTGCGTTAGAACACTAATGCCAATGAAGGATACTCTTAGCCTTAAATTTCAAGCCTGCTTTATAGATCGTTGCTTTGAAAAAGATGAAAAATACGTGGAACTTACTGATATCTTTATGGAAACTGATGTTTATGAGCTACTTTTCCACGATAAAAGACAGGCCGACTTAAAAGAAGCTATCAACGAGCAAATCTATTTAAATATAAATCCCTACCCGGTCTTAAATCCAGATAGTGAATTTATTATGCCTCCTACGAAAAAGCAGTAAAAAATATCTTGCATAGAGGCGCTGATTATTATAAATATTAGCTTCGTTTTGAGCGACATTAAGAATACTAATAACTTATTGAATTTATATAATTTTGGAGAATATCATGGCAGTACCTAAGAAGAAAACAAGTGTTTCGAGAAAAGGTTTAAGAAGAGCTGGTCAAACTCATAAGAGATACAGAAATCATCCTATGGCTTGTCCTAACTGTAGCGCATCAACAATGCCAAATTGTGTATGCCCAAGCTGCGGGACTTATAAAGGTAAAGAAGTTTTTACAATTAAAGTAAAAGCAGAAGAAACTACTGAAGAGTAAATCTTACAGTGACTTAACGCTTTTAGCGTTGAATTTATAATCTCAAGTTGTACCATTAAAACTATAAAAATCTACCTTCACTATTATATGGTGAAGGTTTTTTTTTGTATTCAAAAGGAATCGTATGCAACTTTATAATTCAAAAATTCTAGGTTCTGGCCATTATTATCCACCCAAAGTTATGTCCAATGATGATATCGCTGAAATTGTAGACACAAGTGATGAGTGGATAGTCCAAAGAACTGGAATAAAAAATAGAAGAATTGCTGATCCGAAAGAAGATTATCCTTCAAATATGTCTGTCAAAGCTGCCAAGATGGCCATTCAGGATGCTGGAATTGATAAAGAAGACATTGATTTAATAATTGTAAGCAACACGATGGCGGATCAATTCTTTCCTAACACTTCAAGTGTAGTTCAACATAAATTAGGAATTGAATCTAAATGTGGTTGCTTAGATGTAAATGCAGCATGTACTGGTTGGATCTATGGTTTAACTATTGCAAATTCATTTATAACAACTGGTTTATATAAAAATATTCTATTAATTGGTGTTGAAATGTCTTCAAATTTTAATAATTGGGAAGATAGAAACACCTGTGTACTTTTCGGTGATGGCGCTGGTGCGACTGTTATTAGTAGATCTGAAGCTAATGACGAGGCAAAAGTTTTTTCTTCTTGCTTAACTTGTGATGGAAGCAAACACGAAGCTCTGGGAATTTTTAAAGGTGGAGCGAAATTTCCTATAACTCACGAGATATTAAATAATAAAGAACAATATGTTTTTATGGACGGGCAAATCGTTTTCAAAAATGCTGTAAAAACGATGGCACAAAATAGTGCGAAAGTTTTAGAAGACGCTAAAATATCTAAAGAAGATGTTGATTGGTTTATACCTCACCAAGCAAATTTAAGAATCATTGAAACAACAGCAAGCTTACTAGATTTCCCTATGGAAAAAGTAATCTGCACAGTTCAAGATTATGCCAATACCTCTAGTGCAAGTATTCCTGCAACTTTAAGTGAAGCTTCAAAAGCGGGACAAATAAAAAGAGGTGACCTCATTTTAATGGCTGCTTTTGGTTCAGGTCTTACTTCAGGTGCTATTCTTTTAAGATACTAAAGGGCAAATATGAAAAAAATTAATCTTATCTTTCCTGGTCAAGGATCACAGTATATTGGCATGGGAAATTCAACTGAATATAAAAGTATATTTGATAGAGCTGACCAAGCTCTTGGCTTTAGCTTAAGCTCACTTTGCTTTGAAGGTCCAGAAGAGAAACTTAAACTAACTGCCAATACTCAACCAGCTATTTTTACTCATTCTGTGGCTTTATTTGAAGAGTTCAAAAAAAGATTTGGAAATAAATTTGAAATAAATTCTGTTGCTGGACACTCTGTGGGTGAATATGCTGCCCTTTATGCTGCTGGAGTCATTTCTTTTGAAGACGGAGTTAAGGCCGTTAATCTTCGAGGAAAGTATATGCAAGAAGCAACTCCAGCTGGAGTTGGAGCAATGTATGCAGTTATGAGAGCTGAAGCAGATTTAATTGTAGAATCTTGCAGGGAAGCTTCATCAGAGAATTCAAAAGTAGCTCCTGCTAATTTTAATGAACCTTCTCAAATTGTTATTTCAGGTCACAAAGAAGCTTGCGAGAGAGCAGTTGAATTAATTCAAGCTAAAAATGAAAGATGTAGAACTGTGGAATTAAATGTCTCAGCACCTTTTCATTGTGAATTAATGAAACCAGCTGAACAAAAATTAAAAGAACATTTAGATCAAATTAATTTTAATAAAAATAACTATGCTTATATTGCAAATATTGATGCTAAAAAATACGAAATTGGCACTGATGGAAAAAAAATCAAAGAAAATTTATTGGCCCAAGTTTGTGGATCTGTATTATGGACACAATCTATGCAACAGTTTTCTAATGATGAAATTTTCCTTGAAGTTGGACCTGGAAAAGTTTTAAAAGGTTTACTAAAGAGAATAAATGGCTCTTTAAATGTTATTAGTCTTGATAGTGAAACAGCATGGAAAGAACTAGAGGAAATAATATGAATATAATTTATCCTGACTTAGAAAATAAAACGATTCTCTTAACTGGAGCAAGTCGTGGAATAGGAAATGCAATTGGAAAATCTCTTGCCTCTCAAAAAGCTAAACTTGTATTTAATTATAGATCAAACGCTGATGAAGCAAAAAAATTAGCTGATGAATTTAAAGCAGCGGGAGCAAGTGAAGTTTATCCCCTGAAATTTGATGTTACTAATACAAATGAAATGAAAGAAGCTGTTGAAGGTTTTATTAAAGAGCATGGGGCAATTCAAGGCCTCATAAATAATGCCGGTATTTCAAAAGACCAATTAATTATGAGAATGAAAGAAGAAGACTTGGATGCCATTTTAAATACTAATTTAAAGTCAGCAATTATGCTTAGTTCAATACTCTCAAAAAATTTTTTACGAGCAGAAAAAGTAAGTGTTGTTAATATGAGTTCTGTTGTTGGTCTTATGGGAAATATTTCTCAATCTGCCTACGCTGCAAGTAAGGCGGGACTCATTGGATTTACAAAATCATTTGCTAAAGAATTAGGATCCAGAAATATACGTTGTAACGCAATATGCCCTGGCTTCATCGATACTGATATGACTGACAGTTTAGCGGATAAAGCGAAAGAATTTTATCTAGCAAATATTCCCCTTCAGAGGTTTGGTACAACATCTGAGATTTCAAACCTTGTAAACTTCCTCTTAAGTGATGCATCGAGTTATATCACAGGTGAAATTATTAAAATTGATGGTGGATTATACATTTAAAACAATGCTAGAATAGCGCATATTAATTCTGAATAATAAATTTAATTTTATAGAGGAGTTGGAGGATATATGGAACTTCAAGAAAAAATTGTTAAGTTAGTAAGTGATGCAACTAAAGTAGATGCTGCAAATATTAAAAGTGATACTAGTTTTGTAGATGACCTAAATTTAGATTCTTTAGACATGGTCGAGTTGATGATGAAAATGGAAGATGAGTTTGGAGTTGAAATACCTGAAGATGATACTGAGGGGTTAAAAACAATCGGCGATATTGTAAAATATATAGAAACAAAAAACTAAAAAAAAGGGCTCCTTAACGGGAGCCTTTTTTCTTTGAGGTACTATGAGTTTAAATAGAGTCGCAGTAACTGGTATTAGTGCAATTTGTGGTTTAGGAAATAGCATAGAAGAAGTTTGGAGTAATGCAATTGCTGGAAAGCCAGGTATTACAAAAATAGAAACTCCTTTAGCTGATGATGTTGCTATTAGAATTGCCGGAAATATTAGAAATTTTAAAATCAATGAAGAATTACTTCCATTAAAAGAACAAGATCGTTACGATCGTTTTATTCATTACTCTCTACATTGTGCAGATGAAGCTTTAAAACAAGCTCAGCTTGATTATGATCCATCGAGAATTGGTTCTATTCTTGGAATTGGTATGGGTGGATTTCCTTTCATGGAAGATCAACATAGAAATTTAATAGAAAAAGGTTCAAGACGAGTAAGTCCTTTTTTTATTCCAGCAGTTATTCCTAATATGGCCACAGGGCTAATTACAATTAAGTATGGCTTCAAAGGTACGAATTATACTATATCATCTGCATGTGCTTCTTCAGCCCATTCTCTTCAAGCAGCGGCTCAAGAGATTATGCTTGGAAGACAAGACGCTATTATAACTGGTGGATCTGAAGATGTTATCACTTCTTTAACACTTTCAGGTTTTGGAAATATGAAAGCACTTTCAAAAAGAAATGATGAACCCGAAAGAGCTTCTCGTCCCTTTGATAAAGATCGTGATGGATTTGTTATGGGTGCCGGTGCTGGAATTTTAGTTTTAGAAAATTATGAAAAAGCCAAAGCTCGTGGAGCTAAAATACTTGCTGAATTAGTTGGATACGGAGCTAGCTCAGATGCTAGTCATATTACAGCTCCACATCCCGAAGGGGCTGGTGCTATTCAAGCAATGGAGCAATCAATTAAAGATGCCGGAATAAAAAAAGAAGATATTGGCTATATCAATGCTCACGGAACAAGTACTCCACTTGGAGATATTGCTGAAACAAATGCAATTAAAAAAGTTTTTGGTAAACATGCTTATGACTTAAGTGTGAGTTCAACAAAATCAATGACTGGACATTTACTTGGAGCAGCCGGTGGAATTGAAGCTGTCTTTTGTATAAAAGCACTTAACGAAGGAATTATTCCACCTACTATTAATCTTGATAACCAAGATGAAAAATGTGATCTCGACTACACAGCAAATATAATGAAAAAGCGCAGTATTGAATACGCTCTAACCAATTC
>CAYGTU010000073.1:0-14326 GCA_964352945.1 uncultured Bacteriovoracaceae bacterium | reverse complement strand
ATCAATGCTTAAAGATTATTTGATGTTAAGAAAAAAGTCTTCAGAATTACATAATCTCGTTAATACATCTTTTAATAAATGGCTTGATAAAGTAGTTCCTGAAGTTACAATTCAAAAACTTAAAACAGAACAAGTAGGAAAGCTTTATTTTAGTACTTTTTCAATTATTACAGCTTGTTTCTTTGCACTTTTCTTACTTGGTTTCCCCATATCAAAGAGGCTTATATTAAAGGGGAAAGATGAACAAGAATCAGAAATATTAACTATTATCGAAAAGTCATTTATCGAAGAGAATGTAGAGGGATTTACTGGAGCAAGTCTTCATTTTAAAAGAAAGATTGAACAGTACTCTAAGCATTTAAGAAAAAGAATGAATTTTGGATCAATTTTTCAGGAATCACTTCCCTTTGATTCAATATTAGTTGATGAGAATTTGAAAATTGTTTGGGGAAATGAACATTTTTTTGATAAATGGGGAATTGCTAAAGAAAATATAATTAAAGAAACAATAAGTTGGGATTACTTAGCTAAGATAATTGATTTTGGTGAAAATGATCCCGTTATCGACGCATTAAAAAATAACCTTGGTGGTATATTTGAAGTTAAGGTTGAGCTCCCAAATAGATCTGAAAAGGTATCTTACGAAGTCTATGTTTCTCCAGTGGAGAATAACGGTAAAAATCATGCCATGATATTTTTCTATTGTTTAGAATCACTGCAGACTGCGATAACTGATTATCAAGCCACAATGATGACACCAGTTGAGAAAATGATGAATATTTTCTCAATTCAAATGAATAAAACGGATCTTCAAAGTTTAAAGGTTTTATTTGATGATAAAGAACTTTCTCCAATATATAAAAAGTTTGAAACACTTTATGACTCAATAAAAATTTCAAATGACTCATTTATGAATCAAGTGGATAAGCTGGAAAATGAAGTCCAGGAACTAACAACTAAATTAGATAATGAGACCAATGAACTTAAGAATAAGCTTGAAAATGAAACATCAACATTATCAAGTCGATTAGAAAATGAAACAGCAATACTTTCTACTAAGATAGAAGACCAAGTTGAAGAGTACGAAGAAATAATAGAATCTCAGAAAGTAAATTTTAATGAAAAATACACTACAATGAAAAATGAGTATGAAGAGATTTTAAAACAAAAAGTTGAAATGTATGAATTTCAAATTGCTGAAATTAAAGCAATGAATGAAGATAATATAAATCATACAACAACTGAGTATGAAAATGTAATTCAAAAACAAAAGACAGATTTTGAAAATGAAATAAACCTATTAACAGATACATTTAAAGAAAAATATCAAGATAAGATGAGTTCATTTAACAATAGACTTAAGTCAGATACTTCGATGCTTGAGGAACAATTAGTTGCACAAAGAGAAGAATATCAAAGTATGATAACGACTCAAGGTGAATTTTATAAATCCAAGATTCAGAAAATTGCAAAAGAAAATATGGCATTAATTTCTGGGAATCAAACTTTGAAAAAAGAATTAACTTCAATTAAAGAGACATTAATTGATATAACTTCAAATAATAAAAACTTAGTTCACAACTCAATGCAGACAGTGGAGCTTTTTTCAAAATCTCTTAATAATTACAAAGAAATTGTTCAGCGAAATGAGCAGGTATATTCAAGTTTAAGGCAAGGCTTAGTAAGTGTTCCTAATGTTGAAGATGTTAGAAAAGAATTTCAATTACTTAGAACTGAGCTTCAGGAAAGTAAGCAAAATGTATTTCTAAACTTTCAACAATTAGTAAATTTTAAGAAGTACGTTAAAGATTTTGAAGGTAAAAAGAAACTTCATGATATTGTATCTGCAGCGAAAGCAAACATTAAAGATTTAGATGAGAAGACAAATTTACTCGATCAAAGATTTAAGTTCATCGAATATCAAATTTCAAGTACCACTAATTTACTAAAACAAAATTGTGATACAAATTTTGAAAATAGATTAAAAACTGATTTGAAAATAATTGGTGCCATGGAAAATGGTAAAGAAATTGTTAGAAAAAGATTTGATACAATATCAAATTCATCAGAACAGTTTGAGGATAATGTCATAAATTCTATTAAAAACGTTTATGAGACATATAAGAAATCAAATGCATCTTCACATACAATTTCAGAAGAAATTAACTTAGCGACTAAGTATCAAGTTGATGGTGCGCTTGCCTCAAAAACATCTTCAATGAGTTGATTAACAGATTTCTCAAGGTCATCAATACTACCTGTATTAGTAATGATGTAATTGGCTTTTTCTTTTTTTAACTCAATATCCATCTGGGCATCAAGAATATTATTGATTACATCTGGATCGTTACCATCACGTTTGCTTACTCTTTCGAATTGAATATCTCTTGGAGTATAAGCAACTATAATAAAATCAAATAAAGATTCTAGCTTTTTCTCAAATAAAAGTGGAACATCATAAACAAGAAATGCTTGATGTTCTCTAATAGGGCCGGCTTCAACAAGAAAATATTTTTTTAGTTCTTTATAGAGAAAATCTTCAATTTCCATTTTTAGATCATCATTGCTGAAAAATTCAGATCGCAAAATAGAAAAGTCTATCCCCATTAATCCAACTGATTGCGGAGAAACCTTTTTTATAAATTCAATCGTAGATGGTTTCTTATAAATATCTTTAATAAGCTTATCAGCACAAATTATTTCGATACCTTTATCTGTAAGTAGATTTGATATGGTTGATTTACCTGTTGCAATTCCACCAGTAAGGCCAACTATTGGAATATCGAGTTCGTAGAGTCGCTGAGATTCACTTAAGTGGATATATTCTTCTTTAAGTTTCATTTTTTTTCACTTTTTCCCAAAATACTTCCATTTTATCATTAGAAATATTTTTAATATCTAATTTTTCTTGATCAATATAATCTTCGAGTTTATTAAATCTTTTTACAAATTTCAAATTTGCTTTTTTAAGTACTGATTCAGGATCAAGATCCAGGTGACGTGTTAATTGAGCCACAGAAAAAAGTAAATCACCCAATTCTTCTTCTATCTTTTTTTTGTCTTTAAGATTGATTGCTTCTTTTACTTCATCTAATTCTTCATCAACTTTACTCAGGACATCTTCATATTTTATCCAATCAAAATTAACTTCTCTGGATTTGACACCAATTTTATTGGCTGAATTTAAGGCCGTGTTCATGGTATCTCTACTATTAATAAAATATTTTTTCTTATTACCTTTTTCTTGATTCTTAATTTTTTGCCAATTTTCAGTCACTTCAGAAGATGTGAGTTTTCCAGCTTCACCAAAAACATGAGGGTGTCTTCTTACTAATTTCTCTGAAAGATTTTTACAAACATCTTGAAAATTAAAGCTACTGTTTTGCTCGGCTATTACTGAGTGCAGAAGCACTTGAAGAAGCACATCACCAAGTTCATCTTTCATTTCGTTTGAATTATTCTTCTCTACAGCATCTATATACTCGAATGACTCTTCTACAAGATACTTTAGAAGTGTTTTGTGAGTTTGCTCTAAGTCCCAGGGACAGCCGCCAACTGGGTCTCTAAGCTTTTTTACTATAGTAAATAAGTTGATAAATTCTTTAGTATCCATAATTGTAATTATATTATATATCAATAAAGTATGATTGATAAAGAAATGCTTTTTAATGCACAACATTTAGAATGTTCTTTTTTTACAAAAGAAAATATTGAAGAGCAAATTGTTAATGATTGGCTTGAAACAAGCAATTTCTATTGTTCAAAATTTTTAAAAGAACGCTTTCCTGTTTATTTCTCAGAAGATTCTGATTTAATTTTTAATGTAAACTTAGAAATCACTTCAAGTGAATTCATTAAAGAAGTAAATAGAGAACAAAGAGGAAAGGATAAGGAAACTGATGTTTTAAGTTTTCCCGCTTTAGATAATTTGAGAGGAAAAGAAGAAGATTTACTCATCATGGACTCTAAATGTGAGCTTGGTGACATTCTTATCTGTAAAGAAGTGGCTATGACTCAAGCCAAAGAATTCAATGTTTCATTCACTCAAGAAGTAGCTCATTTATTTGTTCATGGTTTTCTCCATTTATGTGGCTATGACCATGAAAAAGATGAATTTGAGGAGGAGTTAATGCAGACTTATGAAAAATATCTAATGATTCAAATATATAAAAAAATGGGCCTAGAATACTAGGCCCATTATCAATCTGAATTTTTTTAAAAATTAATATCTTTGTCTGTAATAGTTTATATAAGCACCGTGGTTCTTGTTAGCATTTTGAAGTGCATTATAAAGATTTACTCTTCCACCAGTAACCATAAGTCCTGTATAAGAATTTACTTTAGTAACTGAATCCATAAGGATCATTTTTAATTGAACACCTGTTAAATTTGGAAAATGTGAAAGAACTTCAGCAGCTACGCCAACAGTTGTAGGAGTTGCCATTGAAGTACCATCTGAATATCCATAAGAATTGTTTTTCATTGTAGAGTAAATTTTACTACCTGGAGCAGCTAAATCAACATTCTTTAAACCAACATTAGTAAAAAATGATAATGATCCTGAGCTTGTAGTTGCTGCAATAACAAGTAGGTTATTGTTTTCAAAACTAGCTGGATATTTTAAATTTGTATCGATATTTGTTTTGTAGTCATTTCCAGCAGCCGCAATTATTAGTGTTCCATATTGTTGACCAATTGCTGCCATAATATCTGAAACGTGTTGTCCTTGCTCATTTTTATTTTTACCAAAAGAACAGTTGATGATTCTTGCACCATTTTTAGCTGCATAGATAAATGAACGGCCAACATTATAATCAGTTTCATCACCATTATCAGGCACCACTCTTAATGCCATAATTTTAACATTTGAAGCAATTCCAGCTAATCCAACACCATTGTTTTGAGTTGCACCAATTGTTCCAGCAACGTGAGTTCCATGCCAGTGGCTTGCCATTGGGTTTCCATTTTCAGAAATAAAATCATATCCATAATAGTCATCTACATAACCATTATTATCATCATCAATTCCATTATTTGGAATTTCATCTAAGTTATTCCACATAACATCTTTAAGATCTTCGTGGTTATAATCAACACCTGTGTCAGCGACAGCAACAATAATTTCACTTTTAGTTCTATTAAGTGGACTTGCGTATGCTTGATTAACAGAAATTCCATTTGCAGCAGCATCGTTAAATGCCCAAACGTTTCCAACATATGGATCATTAAATAGACCAGCATCTAATTCATAAACAGTTTGACTAAATTTTTCTAAAATTAAATCAAACTCATTTATTTTTGTTGGAGTAGGAAGTGTTCTTTTTCCCGCTTTCCAGTTTTTTTCAGCATAAACAACACTTGGATTGTTTTCTAATTCCGCTGAAAGTTTTTCGGCATCAGTTGTGTGAGCAACATAAATGTCACCGATCATATGTTCTAATTTTGTAATTAGTTTTGAAGTAGGTACCTTCTGATCTTTTTTAAGTTTTAAAAATAACTTTGTTTTATCAAAGTCACTAGCTTTGGTTGCAACCATAAACATTGCTGAAAGAATTAGTGCAAGAGTTCTCATTTTATCCCCTAGGATTCGTTATTATTGCAAGCAACATAAAACGTTTAAAAATATCAGTCAAACTAAGCATGTATAATTGACAGACTTATGACTCATTGCGCGTATGTGCTTTCAGCTAGTTAACGTGTTATGTGATAACTTACTCATATTCTGTAGTATTTCATGATTTGAAATATTCTGACTAATTTTCAGGGTTTTAGCGCATATATTTCTTACAAAGTCTAATACCGGGAAATTATTACTCACATTTTCTGTAGTAAGATCGTCAAAACAAAAATATGATAGTATTTATGAGGGTAGGAGACTCACTTAAAAGAATCTTGTATGACAAAAAGTAACTAAGGATTAGGCATAAAAAATATCATTTTTTCTATTTTATTTGTTTATTCATTTGCAATTTGTGCTGCAGATAATAACAATTCATTCAAAATAAATGAAAGTGAAACTTCAAATAAGAGCTCTGGCAAATCTGTAAAATCTGAAATTAGTTATAATTCAAATCAGCTTTATAAAATTGAAAACAACACTGTGGGTAATATCTATTATGTTGGAGTTGATGTTGATTATACAAATAATTTAGGAAAGTTTGATAAAAAACTCGATTTATCTTTAAGATTCAATGACGCTAATGCAGTTATGGTTTCAGTTAAAAATGCTTATCTTGAAGATAAATTAAATGCAAAATCAGAAATCGTTTTTGGAAGAAAGCCCCTTGATTGGAGTTTTGTTGATACTCATTGGGGATTTGGAAATGTAAATAACCGTGAAAATTTCGATTTTTTTACTCCTGGAGTTGAAGGCTTAACGGGAATAACTTATAAAAGATCACTTTCAGACAATTCAGAATGTTCTTTATTTGGAAGTGTTATCTATATTCCTGAACTAAATCCAGGTATGAGAATCAATTCTGAAGAAGGTACAATAGAAGCTGTTAGTCCATGGTCAACTCCACCAAATAGCACAGTTGAACTAGGTGGCATTGATTATAATATTAAATACGACGTTGATATGTCAGGCTTGCCTGGCACAATTTTTAAGCCTTCTGTTGGTGCAAACTGTACCTACAGAATTAATAAACATGTATCAGTAAACGCTTTTGTTATTAATAAGCCAGAAGGAAAAATAAATACTGGAGCAGAGGTAAGTACAAAAGATGGTTTTGTTCAAATTGGAGTAAGCCCTCAAGCATTTTACCAAACTGTATCTGGTGGAAGTGTCGATTATACAAATGCAAAAATGAAAGCTTACGTTTCTGTATTAACAACTAGCCCAGAAGATTATCCAGATGGTGATGCAATAGTTACTAACTGGACAGAAATTGCTACAGAGAAATATAGCGAGTCTTATTTTGGAACAGGTATATCAAAAGATTGGGACTTTTTAAGTTTGGGACTTCATTATGTTGCAAGAATTAGTGAATATTCAAAAACAGATAATATGTTGGCCGTTGATCCAAGATGGAATCAAGCAGTTAACTTTTATGCAAAATATTCATTTACTGAGAATTTATCTGCAATGACAGACCTTAAGTATGATGCTCTTACACATGATCGCTTGATGATGTTTGGTGGACAGTATCTATGGCGTCAGAAACACAGGTTTTCAGCGGGTGTAAACATTATTGCTTCAGCAGACGCTGAAAATGATATAGATACAGTAGAGAGCTTTTGGTCTCGATTTAGAAACAACGATGCAATATATGCAAAATATGGATATCTATTTTAAGGATTAGAGTAGAGAGGATTAAAGGACTTAAATGAAAAAACACCTGCACAGAACATTTTTGATTTTATGTTTAGTTTTCATTACTTCTTGTAGTGAAATTGGTGAGAAAAAACAAAAAAGAATTGTAAGAGGAATTGGATCTGGATGTAAGATTCAACTAGAAGAATTAAAAGATTTCTTTGAAAAGAATATTGAATCAAAAATTAATTGTTTAGAAGAGCAGCTCACTCTCGCTATAAAGTTTTTAAGAAATGATAAGCCAGGAACACTTCCTTTAAAGGAATTAACCGACTTCTTAATTAAACAACCAAATATTAAAGATCCAGTGAAAACGACAAAAGCTTTAAGAGCAGTATTTGAAATAAAATATATTTTATTAGGAGGCTCAAAAGGCCATATCGTTGAAGCGGATTTAAAAAACCTTTTTCATTTTATTAGAATGTTTAATAATCATGCCGTTAAAATCTATAAATCATTTGATAATGATAATTCAACAACCTTAGCTATTCATAATGCTCTAAGAGATAATATGGGGACTTCTACTACAAAAGTTAGTGAAGAACTTTTGAAACTTTTTGTGGCGGATAGAGAAGATGAAGATGGAAATACTATTATCGACAAAATTAATCTTGAAGAATTTATTGAATATTTTAGAACCGAAACTAATAGTGAAAGTATTGAAAAAGCTAAAAACATAATTCCGATGAAGAAATTTATTGTAGGTGGGAATGAGTCAGAAAAAGTATTATTTTTACATACAGACTTAGGGGTCATTCTAAACAAAATGGTACCTTTAATTGAAGTTGCCTTTGATTTAGCTAGAATGAAGAAGCTTGCATGGAAGATGGATTATGCAAGCTCACCGACAAAGCTGAAAAGTTTTTTCCTAGAAAAATTATTGCTTAGTTTCGAAAGTACAATGTTCTATAAAGGTGGTAATCCTGAACCAATCTTTTCAATCGATGAAGTAATAACTGCACTTGATGCTTGGAAAGAGCAACTAGGTTTAGACAATATCAAAAACTATAAACCACTGATACAGCACGCAAGAGGAATTATTCATCAGAAAATTCTTTCTCCTGGAGCTGTTGCTGAAAATGTATGTAGTAATCAAAGTAAAGTTGTACGAGCAAATTGCGAAAATTTCTACGCCTATGATTTTGAGCAATTAATTGCTTATGGTAGAGAAATGGCAATTCAAGGTAATTTATTTGCTGACATGTACGAATATTATGAAGAATACCTAAATGCTAAAACGAGACTATCTATAGATATGAGTGGGTATGATCTGGAATGTGCCGATCCAAGTTCAGATTTATGTAAGCTTAAAACAGAATTGAAGAAAAAATTTATAAGAATAACCAAAGACTATAGGTTCTTTAAAGGTTCTGAAATTGCCCCATATTTTATTTCTGATACAGTTCATGGCGAACTATTTAAAAGAAATGAAGTAGCTGTTTCAGAAATTGGTTTAATTGAATTTGCGATTGAAAAAGCTCTTAGATACGTTGAATTAGCTTATCCCTGTAATAGCGAGAAACTTGTTACAAAAATGTTAAATAATATTGGCATGTCTAATAATGCTGATCAAAGAGCTCGACTTGAGCGAAAAATAAAATGGTGTGTTGAAGATAACGCAGCTTCAATTACAAATCTTCAAATTTCCACCATGGTTTTTGAGATTAAAGATGTCTTAGCAGATATTGGATTATTACAATACGGTCGTGAAGAAAAAATTGGAGAAAGTGTTACCCTGATGTCAGCTTTATTCCAGTATCAAGCTGATGATAATGGAATGATTGATACAGCTGAAGCGACAGAGTTTGCTATTGGAATACTTACAACTCAATCATTATCAGAATCAATTTATGATGAAATGATTGGCGAAAAAAGATGTAAAGATAGTTTATATTTAGGAAAAGATAATGAATATCATGTTGCCTTAGATTGCTACAGAGACAATATAATTGATATTTTTAAAAATGAAGCTAAGGCAGAAGATCATTTTCCGAATTTCTTTTCATATTACGAATTATTGGATGGTGCTGAAAAACAAGATTTTCTCTCAGTAGTAGAAATGTTCACAAGACCATGTAAAGCAGATGATACCAGTAAAGATATTGAAGATATTGATGGCGATGGTGATAAAGATGAACCACTGATGCCAATTTTCATGAATATACCAATGTCACAAAATGATATGATTGGTATTGTTGGCGGAATTTATAATATTGAAACTACTTTTTCTCGTTGGGATAAAAATGGTAACAATATTATGGATAAAGATGAAGTGGATTTAGCTTTTAATATTTACGATACTGCCATATCAGGTATCGTGGATGAAATGGTAAATAAGAAAAACAAAAAATGGATCAAAGATTTAGTTTACGGTAATTTTTTAAAAGGTATTAGAAAAAATATTTTTTATTATCTTATTAAATATGGAAAGGCTCCCGGCTTAGGAAAAATTGAAGACGCTCCTGGAAGCACTGGTGTAGCTAGGTTTTACAACTGGGCAAAAGACCTAGGTAAATTAATTGGTGAATTAATAAAAGGAAAAACACCAATAGCAAAAAGAATTGATATCGCAAAAATATTAAGAACTCTAGCTGTTACATCAAAAACTCCGACGACAAATCAGTTTAGCTGTCAGCAGATTTTTTGCGATCGTGGTGGAGTTAGTCCTAAGTGTCAGGACACTAAAAATAATCTTTCATTTCGATAGAGAAATGCTAGTATATGGCCATGGAAGAATCTATTAAATCCGATTTAGCAGATTGCATAAATCATTTTAAATCCTATAAAGTTACTCTCGAAAATATTCGGAGGTCACTTTGACATTAATAAAAAAAATCATCGATTAGGCCAAATAAAAGATATGGAAATGCTTCCTGGTTTCTGGGAAGATAGTGACGGTGCGGCCTTAATTCAAAAAGAAAAAAATCTCCTCCAAGAAGTAGTTACAAACTTTATAAAATTAGAATCTTCAATGAATGATTTTGAAATGCTTTGTGAATTCGCTAAAGAGGGCGATGCTGAGTCAGCAAATGAAGCTATCTCACTATTTGATTTCATAGGTAAATCAATTGAATCAGCCGAACAACAAGCCTTGCTTTCCGGCGAAACCGATCCGAATAATGCCATTATAACAATAAATGCTGGTGCAGGTGGAACTGAATCTTGTGACTGGGCAAGTATGCTTCACAGGATGATAACCAGATTTTGTGAAGCACAGAAATATAAAGTAACAATTTTAGATCATCAATACGGAGATTCGGCTGGAATAAAATCTGTAACAATGACAGTGGAGGGTAATTTCGCTTACGGGAATTTGAAATCTGAAACAGGCGTTCATCGATTAGTTCGAATTTCACCCTTTGATTCAGCAGCAAGAAGGCATACTTCATTTGCCTCAGTCTTTGTTTCTCCTGAAGTGGATGACTCAATCGAAATTGAAATTGAAGATAAAGATCTAAGAATTGATGTTTATCGATCTGGTGGATCAGGTGGTCAATCAGTTAATACAACTGATTCAGCAGTAAGGATCACCCATTTTCCATCGGGAGTTGTTGTCACGTGTCAAAATGAAAGATCTCAGTTACAAAATAAACAAACCGCTATGAAAGTATTAAAATCACGCCTCTATGATATTGAAATGCAGAAGCGACAAGAGGAAGAGAATAAAATTAATGCTAATAAAAAAGAGATCGGTTGGGGCTCACAAATTAGATCTTATGTATTGCATCCCTATAAAATGGTTAAAGATCATCGAACAAATTTTGAGAGCGGAAATGCTGAAAAAGTACTCGATGGCGATTTAAATGGTTTTATCAATTCATTTCTTCAGTGGAATGCCTTGGAAAATTCATCAACTGACTCCTAAGCTTTCCTTTCCATGCTATTTTCAGTAAGATATTCCACGTTAGCTATATGACAAGATGTATAACGAATCAGGGATATGTATGAGCAGTAAAGACGCAAGTAAAATTAAAAAAAAGTACATTAGCAAATGGACGAAACTTTTTTCAGAGCAAATGAATTCAAGATTACAAAAACGAAAACGTCTAGAAACTGAAGTTAAAACTTTATCATATAAAAATGGTTATAAACCAAATGTTAAATTTGCTGAGCTTACAAGTAAGTATTCAGAACTAGAATAAGATGCAATCGGTGATACTCCTGTTTATGAAATATGCGGTCGAGTAATTTTACAAAGAGATTTTGGTAAAGCTGCTTTCTTACAAGTTGATGATGGTGAATCGAGATTTCAAGTTTATGTGACCAGAGATAAATTAGGTGATCATTGGCCTGAGTATAGATGTACTGACTATGGTGATATCATTTATGCTAAGGGAAAAGTTTTTAAGACAAATAAAGGTGAGTTAAGTATTGATTCAGAAGATTATAAAATCTTAACTAAATCAATTAGGCCACTACCAGAAAAATTCCATGGTATGACTGATCCAGAGCTTCGTTATCGTATGCGATATGTAGATTTAATAATGAATCCTGAATCTAGAAGTAAACTTAAGAAAAGATCTGAAATAGTTCGATACATAAGAGAGTTTTTTTATAAGAGAGAATATTTAGAAGTTGAAACTCCTATGATGCATTCTGTCGCTGGTGGAGCAACTGCAAAGCCATTTAATACACATCATAATGCTCTTGATATGGAACTTTTCATGAGAATTGCTCCAGAACTTCACTTGAAAAGATTAATTGTAGGTGGATACCCAAGAGTTTTTGAAATGAATCGTTGTTTTAGAAATGAAGGTCTTTCTTTAAAACATAATCCAGAATTTACTACGATAGAATTTTATCAAGCTTATGCAACTTATGAAGACCTAATGGATTTAACTGAAGATTTATTACATGGTCTAGCTAAAGACGTAATCAAATCAGACTATGTTATGTTTGGTGAGCATAAAATTAATTTAGCTAATAAATTTGAAAGAATGACTATTAGAGAAGCAGGTGCAAAATACTCTGGACTATCTTTAGAACAAATTGAAGATAAAGCGCAAGTAGTAGAGGCCTTAGCTAAAAAAGGAATTTCAAGAGAAAATTTAAAAGATACAAGCATCAGAAAACTTCAAGTGTTACTTTTTGAAGAATATGCTGAAGCAGAACTAATTCAACCAACATTTATTACAGAATATCCAACTGAAGTTTCTCCTCTTTCTCGTCGTTCTGATAGTGATCCAGAATTTGTTGATCGATTTGAGTTTTTTATGAATGGTTGGGAAATTGCTAATGCCTTTTCAGAGTTAAATAATCCTACAGATCAATTAGACAGATTTGCTGATCAAGCTGTTTTAAAAGATATGGGCCTTGATGAAGAAGCATGTGAAGTTGACTATGATTTTGTAAGAGCTCTTGAATATGGGATGCCTCCAACTGCTGGGCAGGGGATAGGTATCGATAGATTGGTTATGGTTTTAACTGATAGTCCAACCATTAGAGAAGTAATGTTATTTCCTTTACTCAAAAAAGAACATTTTTTTGATGAAGGTTCAACAAAAGTAGAAAATACTGGCGAAGAAGCAAAATAGTATTTCGTGGCCACACCAGTAAAAGATCTATTTAAAATAACTCTTTACGGTAAGTCTTCTAAAAGATTTTTAATTGCATGCTTAGCTAGCTTTGCTTTTTCCATCGCTGTTATCCTTGGTACCATCGGAATAATGGATGGCTTTGAGGAAACCCTTAAAAAAAGTCTTCTAAAATCAAATGGTGATATTACATTAGTTAGTCGTGATGGTTTTTTCTTTTTTGATTCAAGGTTAAAAGAAGAAATCTCTACCGAAGATACTCTTTACTCTTCAGCATTAATTCAAACACAAGGTTTTGTTATCCATAATGAGAACTCTAAAGGGGTTTTGATAAAAGGTATAGAGCCAAAATCTTACGAACAAGTTACTTCACTTGAATTAGGTAATCTTGGAAGTGGAGTTGCTATTGGTTCTGTCTTAGCAAAGAAACTAGACCTTGCAATTGGAAATCAGATAACAGTAGCTTTGGCTAAAGGAAATGATAATGTTCATTCGCTACCTAAGTTAATAGTATTCACAGTCGAAAAGATTGTTTCTCATGGAATCTATGAAAAAGATCTAAGATTTATCTATTTAGAAAAAGATCATTTAGCTGAAATTTTAAACTTAACTAACAGATCAAATATTATAACTTTAAAATTAAAGAACTCAGATAAAGATTTAATCAATAAAAATATAACAATACTTTATGATCGATTAGGTGAGAGATTTAAAGTAAAAGCTTATTGGGCCGAATTTTTTGGTTTATTAAAGGCGGTTGAGATTGAGAAGCTAACAATTTCACTTGTGCTTCAAATAATTGTTCTTATTTCAGTTTTTAATATTGCGGCTTTTATTATTTATATTTCAGAAAAGAAATCTCAAGATCTGTTTTTAATCCAAGCTATCGGGGCGAGTCCTGTGATCATAAAGCAATTTTGGTACTATTTAATAATCAGTTTATGGATTTTGTCCTGTGCCTTGTCTGTCGGACTAGTGCAGTTATTTAACTATATGCTTAAAAATGTAGCTGTCTTTCAAATTCCAGGTGATATCTATGTATTATCTAATTTAAAAATCAGCTTAACTATGAATGACTATCTGTTGGTATTTGTAATAACATTAACTTGGATGATTTTGGTGGGCTATTTTTCAATCAAACGAATGAGCAAGAAAAATTTATTATCCGGTTTAAGGCAGGAGTTTTCTTAAATGATAAATATTAATAATATTTCTAAAAGCTATAATAAAACAAAAGTCTTACAAGATATAAATCTTAAGATAGATTCCCATTCTCAAATAGCTATTCAAGGTGCAAGCGGCTCTGGAAAATCAACTCTCTTATATCTTTTAGGGGGATTGGATAAAGTCGATTCTGGATCAGTAGAAATTTTTGGAAATAAAATTACTGATTTTAATGATGAAGCCCTTGCAGATTTTAGAAATAAGACCGTGGGTTTTGTTTTTCAATTTCACTTTCTTTTGCCTTCAATGAATT
>CAYGTU010000072.1:0-14363 GCA_964352945.1 uncultured Bacteriovoracaceae bacterium | reverse complement strand
TTTAAGAATAATGATGGAGAAATTAAAACTATTTTTTCAATTTTATCTGCAAATATCTCTAAATTCTGAAGGCATCCAATTGCTCCGAAGCTTGAACCTATTAATATTATCTTTCCATCTATTTCACTGATTGAATTAATTAAAGAATTACTCCAATTTCTATATGCATTTTCCTTACTAAACTTTACTCCATCTTTTCTTAGATTTGATGGCTCATTCCAAAAAAATGCTTCAAAGCCTTTATTTAACAAAGAATTTTTTAAAAGGTTTTCTTCGGCAAATGAATTTAAACCAGGTCCACCTGGAACAAAAAAGACTTTTTTATTTTTCATACATACTCCTCGTACTATTTCCTACCTTTAATAATCGAATCAACTACTGTTGGATCCAAAAGAGTTGAAGTATCTCCAAAATTATCTAGTTCACCAGCTGCTACTTTTCTAAGAATACGTCTCATGATTTTTCCAGAACGAGTTTTAGGGAGTCCTGTTACGGCTTGAATCTTATCTGGTTTAGCAATGGCCCCAATATGTTTTGTAACAGTTGCTAAAACTTCTTTCTCTAAAGCCTCCTGATCCATTGGATGGTCCATAATGACGTAAGCATAAATTCCTTGCCCTTTGATTTCATGAGGAAATCCACATACAGCGGATTCTATAATATTTGGATGTTGGTTTATAGCATCTTCAACTTCAGCTGTTCCAATTCTATGGCCAGATACATTTATTACATCATCAACCCTTCCAGTGATTCTGTAATAACCATCTTCATCTCTTTTACAACCATCCCCAGTGAAATACTTACCTGGATAAGTTGATAAGTATGTTTGCTTAAATCTTTCGTGATCTCCAAAAATAGTTCTTAGCATTCCTGGCCATGGTTTAGAGATTACTAAATTTCCCTCTACTCCATTGCCTTCAATTACATTTCCCTTTTCATCCACAAGTTCAGGGCAAATTCCTGGGAGTGGTAAAGTTGCAAAACAAGGTTTTGTCTTAGTAATTCCTGCAAGTGGTGAAATCATAATTCCACCCGTCTCTGTTTGCCACCAAGTATCTACTATCGGACATTTTTCATGACCAACATGTTGATTATACCAAACCCATGCTTCTTCATTTATTGGTTCACCAACTGAACCTAAAACTTTAAGACTTGAAAGATCATGCTTATCAACCCATTCAGGCCCACATGCCATTAAAGCTCTGATCGCAGTTGGTGCTGTATAGAAATGTGTGACTTTATATTTTTCACAGATATCCCAAAATCTTCCAGCATCGGGCCAGGTAGGAACTCCTTCAAACATCATTGTCGTCTTACCGTTTAGCAGGGGACCATAAGTAATATAGGTATGTCCTGTTATCCAACCAATATCCGCTGTACACCAATAGATATCATTGTCTTCAACTTGAAATACATTTTGAAAGGTATAAGCTGCCCATGTCATATATCCCGCGACAGTATGTTGGATTCCTTTTGGCTTACCCGTTGAGCCTGATGTATAGAGAATAAAAAGTTTATCCTCTGATTGCAGCGTAACAGCTTGATGATTATCCGATGCTTTTTCAAAAGCCTCATGCCACCAAATTTCATTTTCTTTTAATTTAATGTCTAAGTTAACTCTTTTATGAACAATAACTTTCTTAATGGTGGGACAATTATTGTTTTCAATAGCTTCATCACAAATTTCTTTTAAACCAATTACTTTATTTCCACGATAAGAGCCATCGTTTGTAATTAATAATTTTGTATCAGCATCAATAATTCTATCTCTTAAAGCTTTAGCTGAAAATCCACCGAATACGACAGAGTGAATTGCACCTATTCGAGCACATGCAAGAACTGAAATCATTAACTCTGGAACCATTCCCATATAAAGGCAAACTACATCACCTTTTTTAATTCCATTATCAGTAAGCATATTAGCTGCTTTACATACAGCAAGATGTAATTCTTTATAAGTATATTTAATTGTTTTATCTTTAGGATCATTTGGTTCAAAAACTAAGGCTACTTGATTTGATTTATCTTTAAGGTGCCTATCTAAACAATTTTCTGTAATATTAAGTTCGCCACCTTCAAACCAAGTTATATCTGCATTTTCAATCGATCCGCTTTGAACAGATGTCCATTTTTTTTTCCATTGAAAAGTTTCTGCTATTTGTGCCCAAAAAGTATCTGGGTGAGTCTTAGCTAATTCGTAGTTTTTTTGATAATCCTCAAAACTCTTAATACGCCAATCCATAATTTCTCCTAGATGATATTTTTAAAAAATTCGACACAATTACCACGCATACGTCGAAAGTACAAATTCACTTATTGGATGTAAATTCAAACACTTAGAAGTTTATGTTTTATTAATAAAATAATTGAGATATACGCTATTAAATGAAAACAAATACTTTTAATTTTTCACCTTCTCTAAATCATGAAAATATTTATATTAAAAACAGTTCAAAAAAATTAGTGGTTGGCTTACATGGCTTTGGTCAAAATTATAAATACATGTATAGAAGTTTAAAACATCTAGATGATGTTGATCTACTTTGCCCCAATGCCCCCTTTGCCTTGCCTCCAAATAACGACACAAAACTTGGAATTGGTTTTAGTTGGTACCATTATAATATTAAAAAGAACGAATACATTGTATCAATGGAAAATTCTATTAATTACCTATTCTCCTTAATCAATTCTTTAGAAAAATTATACGAAGAAATATATTTCGTAGGTTTTTCTCAAGGCGCTTATTTAGCTCCTTTTGTTGCTAATAAAATTAAAAATGTTTCTAAGCTTTTCCTCATCGCAGGAAGAATAAAAGATGAAGATTTATTTGATACCTACCCATGGGAACTTATCCAAATTCATGGAAAAGAAGATAATATTGTTGAATATGATAATTCACTCAACTCGTTTAATAACTTTGTTAAGCTTAATAAAGGCCAATTTATAACCCTAGACATGAAGCATGAAATAAACGCCGGGGTTGTCTTAGAAATAAAAAAGCATATATAATCTTTTAATGAAAGCTCTTTTGATTTTTCTTATATCTTTTAATATTTTTGCTGAACAGGCTTTTATTCAAGCTTGTCTTGACTCTGGCTTTTCAAGACAAGATCTAGAAACTCTTAAAGCATTTGCCGCTACAAGTGATCATGTTAATAAGTCAGGAAGTTGTATTGATATAGTAACGACATCAAATAAAGTAGATCTATTTTCTAGAGTTCTCATGATGAAATTTCCCAGTGCAAACATAAAAACAACACAGACTGAAGATACAAGAAAGTGCAATCTGACTATCGAGAAAAATGAGAACATGAATAACAACGATAATGTTATAAGTGCAAACATAGTTAATGAGCGAGGTCGTTTTAATAATATAAAAACCGTTTCCACTTCTAGTTCATCTTCAATGATGGTCATTTCCCATGGGAAATCGGCTTCTTTTGGATATGAAAACTTAAACATTAACATAAAATGTTTTGTTACTAATAAAGGTTATAACCTAGACTTTGACATTAAGGGATCAAATTTTTCATTAGTAAATTCGGCTTCATTAGTAAAAGATCAAAAAATTGAAGTGGCATCAATTGTTCAAAATGCTAAATCAGATAATAAGGCACTTAATATTAATGCCACATCTGGAATATCCAATTTGAAATTAAATAAGAATTTAAAGGTTTATATCATAGCCAAATAATAAAGAGGTGAATTCTTTTACTCATCATCTTTAACTGTAAATTTAACTCCGGCTTTAAAGAGTTTTTTCTCAACATCATGGGATCTTACAGACATTATTTCACCTTCAAGCCTAGGATCAATTGGTTTGTCATCAATCTCCACAATGGCGATTAGATCACCTTTCTTGAATGCTTCAGCATTATTAACTAAAATACCTGCTCCGCCTCTTGAGAGATCTGCAAGCCCATAAACTTTCGATTCTTTATTTCTGCTTAAAAATTCGACTTTACACTTTTTGTCACCCTGAGTTTTTAATCTAGGCGCAGCTCTCATTGCTGCAAATTCTTCATCTTCATTAACTTTTTTTACATAAGCTTTGCCATCAAGAGATTTCGGACCTTTTTTTACTTTTGAATCTTTTAACTTAGAAATCTTTTCATTGATCATTTTGATTCTATTTAAAATATTTTTTTCTGTTTTTAAAAAATCCGGTAATTCGATAGTAACTATTCCAAGATCTTGTTTTAAAATTTTTGCTCTACAAATATAAAAAGGATTCGGACTATAGATATAAATAAAGCCAGGTTTATATTCAATTTCATTATTTTTATAAGAGCTTAGATTAATTTCATTGTTACTAATATCATTTACTTTTAACTGAAAAACAATTCTTGAAATACTTTCTCCACCAATTGTTTGCCAACCAATTAATTGGGTTGCACCAACAAACGTGTTTTCGAATAGGCTATAAATATAGTCTTGATGTTTAGTTAATTCATATACCTTCATAAGAGCTAATTATATCATAATCATATAATATTTTAGTTCTGTTTTTTTAGAGAAGACATATATTCAGATACTGTAGCCCTTGCTGCAGTGAAATAACGGTTATCTAGTCTCAGACCTGTACAAATAAGCTTGATTTCAGCTTCTTCTTTCAAGCAAGTTACGCCATCGCTTGCGCTTAAGGCAAACAATGCTTTTAAGAGATCAAACCTCTCCTCAATACCCATTAGATCAAATAGAGGCTTAATATACATATGGTTTTCAGTTCCAGCTAAATCAACAACTTCATTTATTGATGTTCGAGCAATCCAATCAATTATAAATCCATCCATTGGAATCCACTTAATTAAGGCAGATCGAATATACTCAACTTCATCTACTTTAACTTCAAGATCTGCATAGCATACTCTTGCAAATAATCCGGCAATACAGGTATATTTTATAATATCTTTTTCGCCTATCTCTTCATTTCGAAACTGCTCCATAAATTTTAGGTATAAACGAGAATGAACAGCAGAGTCATCATTACTAAAGAAGTCAAAAAATTTCATAAATATTTCCTTAATTAAATTTAATCTATATCAAAATCAAAAAAAGTATCTGGGTATTTCTCATTTTCTAAACGAAAGTGCCACCACTCTTTAATATAATTTTTAAAGTTAAACTTTTCCATACCTTTAAGCAATAGGCGACGATTTTCTTGAGCGACTTTACTTATTTTATCAGAATTTGTGTAGGAAGATTCACCAAAGTAATCAAAAATTGTGCCCATATCAAGGTGTTCACCATTTGTTAAATCATATAAAGTGAGATCGATTGTACTTCCTCTGCTATGAGAAGATTGTAATGAGATAAAACACTCTTCAATTAATTGTCTCTTTGTTAGTTGTGGAAAAAATTTTTCTTTATTTCCAGGAGTATCTGATTCTACCCATTCACCAAAAAAGTTCACAGCTTTTTTAGGTCTATAGGCATCAAAAACGCATATCCCATAACCTAGATTTTTAAAATAATCCGCCACTTTTATTAAAACATCCGCTGCTGAGTCTACGAGAAGGGCATTTTTTGAATTATAGCCTGGAATAGAATGCCCCACAAAGTTATCAGATCCCGAATAGTCGGCCCTGACAATAATTGTGGGGCATAATTTATTTAAAGATACAAAATCCTTTTGCATACTTTATTGAATTGGAAAATTATAATTCACTCTGCTTGCGCCAATTGAAATATTTTTAGATCCCTTAACGCTTCCACTAGCAAATAATGTAAAACTATACTCTCCCTGTGGAAGAATAATATGGTAACTTCCATCTGGATTAACTTTATAGTCTTGGAATAAAGATTTTACGCCTTGATTAATCGACTCAACTCTTATTACAAGTTCCGAATTATAAGCAAGCTTACGTCCAGTTTGGCCTAAAATATTACCTCTTAAACTAGACCCATCTAATTTATTAAGTAAGTGCATCCATCCTTTTCTGTTTTTTAATACAGTTTCATTTCTAGCTGAATATGGAGGATGAAAACCTTGGCTTCTTGAATTTAGTTCTAAAACGTATGGAATAACTTGGTATGCTTGATACATCCAATCTATATCTCCACCATCAGCAGAATATAAAATTTCCCAAGGAGTTCCCGGTTGATAATTCAATAAACTTCCAAGTTCCTTACCTACACCTTCAACAACTTTCCAAGTTTGAGTTTTCATTCCTTTACATCCATAAGGATAAAGAACTAACTCAGAATATGAGTGGTATGAAATATCAAATACAGGTCTAATCTTTTGAACTAATCCCATCAACGCTTGTGTTTCTGGTTCTGAAGCTGGACTTGGTCCCCTATATGTTTCTGAATATGTTGAACCTGACGATCCATTACATTTTCCCCATAAGTGCGGGTAGTTTCTATTTAAATCTACTCCATGTCCGTTACGAGTATTTTTTCTCCACATTGAATTACTTGTCCAAACTTTATTGTTTCCATCCATATTTAACATTGGAACAACCCAAATTTCATTTGAATCTACCCAGTGCTTTACCTGTGGATTCGAATAATTCGTAACTAAATATTCAATAATATCCATACTGACTTCTGGAGTCATAATTTCACGTGCATGGTGCATAGAATTAAAAAGAATTGTAGATTCTTCTGGTTCACGTAGATCAGGATTATCTGAAATCTTAATAGCGTAGATCTCTCTTCCTTCTACTGTTTCACCAATTTTGTAAAGATTTGTAATGTTTGGAAATCTGTTTGCAATATCTGCTAGAAAATTTTTAACTTCTTCAGGATTTTTATAATTCTGATCAGGAGCAAAATTAAATGACTCTAAAACATTTTCTTCAATCACTTCGATATTGAATTTTCTTTCACTCAATATTTCAAATACTCTCTGACTAATTAAAACGTCTACTTTTTTTGCTTTGTAATCTACACCTAGAACATCAACATCAAGTGATCTTAAAGTCCAAAGACCAAAGTTATAGTCTGATAAATGTAGTGTTGCTTTGATATCTTGCTTGAAATATTCAAACTCAGTAACTGATTCCTGAGAATTTGAATGAGCAAAAGCTAGCGCTGTAATAATAAATGTAAAAACTAATATTAGATTTTTCATATGTGACTTCCTCCTTAAAATCTTAATGATTAAGGAGACCACATTAGTTAAATACTAGTAAACTAAATAAATTCAGATGAAATAAATTGTTAGTTTCAATATCTGATCTAATTAGTCCACAACTGTAGGCTAAATATAACGGCTGAAAAAATAACCGTAAATAATATGACATTGGAATAAATTCTTAACACAATTTTTGTTCTCCATTCAAGATCTCTCTCACCCTAAAAAGATACAAATTACATGCCAAAAAATAATTACATTTTCACGATTAATATAAAAGAAAAATCCTAATTCAGTGACATTTTATTTGAATTTTAATTATTTAGGTGTCGAGATGACACTAAAAACTACTCGTAGATTACCTTACCATTTTGGTCAATCTCGGGTTGTAGTTCAACTATTTTTGAACTAGCACTTGTGCTAGTTGCTGTTGAATAAAACTTATAATAGTGCTTTTGAGAATCAGCTTTCTTGAAATAATTTGAAAAAAAGACAGAAATTTTAAAGGCAACGTAAAAAAGTGCGCCAGCTAAAAATAAATAGGGAATAACTAAAATTATTGTAGCTAAAATGACTAAGCCCACAAGAAATGAAATTAACTTCATTAACAGCTCCTTCTATTTACTATAATGGTAGCAAAAAAAAAATTGTCAATGTTTCAAGTTCATTATTTTCTTACTTTTAGATTCACTTTCAGGAATTGAGGATAATCTCTTTAAATTACTTATACTTTCGTTATACTCAGCAGCTAAATCATGACAAAGATCGTCTTTCCTGAATTTTATTCCAGTAAAACTGTCAAGTTCTTCCATTGTTTTTAAATTAGAAATTCTTTTTAACTCCTTACTTAATCTAAATAAAGGACCAACAATCTTATGTGAGAAAAATATTACTATACCAGTCATAGACAAACAGCTAAGAGCAAATATACCAAAGACACCAATAATAAATGTTAAAAACTGCTCATTCAAGAAATTATAAAAGATATGGCCACTTTCTATATTTAACTTTTCACCAATATAGTTAAATCGCAGAAATAAAAATATTCCTAAAGAAAAAACCATCATTGAAGAGACAAAAGAAACCATAAAAAAATGAGATAAAAATCTGAATTGAATTTCTCTATTAATAATATACTTTCGTTTAAAAAAGTTGGGTTTTCTTCTATTCTGAATCATATATCTGTTTATCGGAATAAATTAAACTTTAATTAATTTAATTTGTTTAATATTGTAGCTTTCTTGTCTAATGTCTTTTGAGGTTTCAACTTATAAATCCCCTTAGCAAAACCAAAATAAAAATTATCACCATCAACAATTAAGTTTGAATAATTCTCAGCTCCAACTGTCACAAAAACAGTCCTAGTTTCGCCCGCAGAAGAGATCAAATAATTCCATCCTGTTGAAGGTACCCATAGTAATTCTTCTTCACCTACTTTCACTACATGTGGCTGACCACTTATTCCTCTAAAATTATCTAGTTGAATCATCCATTTAAATTTGAAATTTTCATCTAAAAAATAAAGTCTTCCATCCATTGTCGCTAGAATAAAATTATCACCCAACTTAACAACCCTATGTGGAATACCCTTTGCTTCCGGTAGATGTGATAAAGAGTTCATTTTATCTTTAAAAAATGTTACAAACTCAATTTTTATTTTTTCTTCATTTAAATTATAGGAATATAAATATCCATTAGAATCTGTCAATAGTAATTCATTATCAATTAAGGCAATCGATTCATAGTGAACATTATTTTTCGGCATCTGATTTTTTTTAATCTCTTCTAAACCATTAATTGAATAATCAAAGGTAATCAACTCTCCATTTTCATAAACTAAATAGAAATAACTTTCTGTAAAAAGTCCAATTAGGGATTTATCAGATAATTTCTTAATAATCTTTTGTTCTTTTGTTAACAGATCAAAAACTAAGATTTTTTTTCCTGTATGATTTTGAATATAAAAATATATTAGATTTTCTTTTTGGTAATGAGTATAGACTCCATCATCATAAGCTGTATTAATTTTATGCTGTTTACCCGAACTAATAAAATAAATCTGAGGTGAATATTTTGAATAAACAATGAATTCATCTTTGCCAGTTGGCACTACTTGGGCAGCACTTCCTTCAAGTCCTACGAGGTCTACCGTCTTAATAATCTTTAAATCTTTAGATAACTTCAGAAATAAAGTTTTCCCATTACTGTTATCAAAATCACATAACCCATAGATATAGTCTTCAATTAGATGAATACTACTACAAAATGCACCCACCTTGGCCCTTAGATATGATCTATTTACTTTTAACGTGAACTGTTCACTATTGATTTTTTCTTCAACAAATTGCTGAGGTGATTGTGCTACAAAATTTTCATTTAATGTTTTAAGATGATAGATTCCTTTGTCAAAATCTCGAATCATCCATTCATTATGTGTTTTAACCCATAAATTAATTTCACTTTTGAGGCTATCAATTTTGCCTTGAACTTCATTAATTCTGACATTTAATGCCGCTAATAATTCTTCTTTCTTGTAATGGGCATAATAAAGTCTAATCTTTCCATAGTTTTTAAATTCTTTTCCAATGGGTGAATTTATTTGGCAGTAAACATTTCCACTCTTGTTTAAAATTTTCTTATCTTTTACATCACCGGAAAACAATATCTTCTTATCAATATGACATACCAAAGAGTAAGGGGTTAAATCTGAGAATTTAAAAGAACCTAATACAATCGGTCTTGGTGTATATCCATTTGCAGATATGACTCTATTGCTAAAGCCAATTTTCCGATTAAAGCTGCCTCTTGTTGAATACAACATTAAACTATCGGTAGGATCTAATTTAACAAAGAACTGACCTGAATTAGCAGAGTCTAGAATAAGTTGTTTTAATTCTTCTTTGTAAATTCCATTTAAGTCATTTTTAAATTTATATAGGTCATCACTATTTTCAATATTAGATTTTATTTCATTTAGTCTTTGGATTTCGTTTGATTGTGCTAGTAAACTTTTATATTGAAATGAATCTTCAATTGTATATGGACTAGGTTGGAAAACTAATTTCAGTGATACTGAATGTTCGGGCCCCTTATACTTACATTTAATTAACGATTTTCCTGTATTCTCATAAATAATTTTATTATTTTTACTTAACTCCAACAGCTTTTCAAAATCTCTACATTCAATATTTTTCAAATCGCTGGACTGAAAAGTGATCTCCCCTCTCCAATAAGCTCCCTTATCAAAAATAAAATGTTCAAAAATCAAATTTTTAAGATTATAGAGTTTTGTATCTATTACTGTTTTTTCTGATGATGAAATTTTTCTTTCTGCGGAAGAGCAAGATAGTATAATAAAAATGATAAATATATATTTCATGAGATTCCTTATGGAATCTTATCGGTGAATAATTAAAAATATTATCTATCCAAATACTCAAGTACTGAGGGCAAATAGCTTAAAATTGGTTGGCTTGCATCTACTAAAAAATGATCGAGAGGAATAAGGGAATCAATTTTATCAAGGGATTTAAATTTTAACCATCCCTCTTCAGAAAACTTCCATTTATCTCGAAGTAAGTTTCTTTTTTCAATTCTTTCTTTTAATTTTTTTTCATCTAAGTACAGCTCAATAACTTTTAATTGAATTTTATTTTCTAAAAGAAAACTATTTATTTTGCTTAATTGCTCAGGTGAATTAATTAAAATATGGGTCCAAGGTAAATCAATTATAACTGATTGAGAAACTTTTAAATTTAATGCTGCTAGGTTAAGCAAAGCTTGCAAAACTTTGGGCTCTATTTCTTTTGTATAAAAATCTCCTCTGTCATTAGGAGAAAAGGGCTCATCAACACAATCTTTATCTAGAAGGACGGAATGTGTAGATTTAGCAATTTCTAAAGAGAGACTTGATTTGCCAACTCCAGGTGGACCACTAACTAAAATTAATTTCTTCTTTTTTAGGCCCATCTTGAATCGAGTACAAAATTCTGAGGATTTTTACCTTCGACATTTCTATAATATTCTGTAATTTCCTTCATATCTTTTTCAAAGTCTGTGGGATAAATAACTTTACCAAATCCAGCCTCTTTAACAGACCAATCTCCGAATCCAAGCACAATAGGAACGTTTGCTTTTTGGGCCGTATAATAAAAACCTGTTTTCCAATTATTGTTTCTTGAACGAGTTCCTTCTGGAGAGACCATCATTACTAATTCATCAGATTCTTTAAATTTATTTGCCATCTGATCAGTATAGCTAAGGCCACCTTTTTCTTTAGCTGCATTTCTATCAACACCAAAAGCTCCCATTTTCTTTAAAAACCAACCTAACAAACCTTTCATCCACTCTTGCTTGATAGCAAAACTAGCTTTAATTCCAGAGTGACTCAAGATAGACATTCCCACCATAAAATCCCAATTTGAAGTATGAGGAGCAGCTGCTGCTATAAATTTTTTGAGATCTTTTGGGCGGTTATCAATATATTTCCAGCCCGTTAAGTCAAAATAGAGTCTTAGTAACCATTTAATCATAAAAGGATTCTGTCACTACCTTATAAGAATATCAAGTATTTAGCTTGCCAAATATTTATTGCCCATTAAAGACTTTTGTTTGATATGCCGAACAGATTGGTATATAATAAGGATGGAGACAAAGTTATGTATATTTGCATCTGCAACGGCATTACTGACAAACAGCTTGATTACGAAATCAACATGAACACAAGTGCTTCAGTGAAAGATATTTGCTCTCGCTTAGGAATTGGTACAGACTGTGGAACTTGTATTCAAAATGTTGTACAAACCAAACTAGAAGAAGCAAGACAAAACAAAAACTCTACAATTCCAACTTCAAATATAGCTAAACAGCCATAAAATTTCTTATAATAACGGCCTTTTTATTGTATCATTCCAAAGAAAGAAAATTGGAGATCAAATATGAAAGGTAAAAAAGAAATTATAGACGCTTTAAACGTTGTTTTAGGTAATGAGTTAACGGCAATCAATCAGTACTTCTTACATGCAAGAATGCTTGAAGATTGGGGTTTAGCAAAGCTTGGTAAAAAAGAATACGAAGCCAGCATTGATGAAATGAAACATGCTGATGATATTATAAAGCGAATTCTATTTTTAGAAGGACTACCAAACTTACAAAAATTAAGTGCCTTACGTATCGGGCAAAATGTTGTTGAAGTTTTAGAAGCTGACTTAGCAGTTGAACTTCACGCTGTTCCTGAACTAAAAAAATACATTCAATTATGTGAAAAAGAAAATGACTACGTAACTAGAGACCTTTTAAACTCTATTCTTACAAGTGAAGAAGAGCATATTGATTGGATTGAAACTCAACAATCATTAATAGAAAAAGCGGGATTAGAGAACTACATCCAGTCTCAAATCGAAGCTTAGTAAATTAAATTCATACTATAACAAATAGGCATCTTTTACCGGATGCCTTTTTTTATTCCAACATAATAATTCATCCTCCGAAATGATAATTAACCACAGCAAATCTGTTGTGGTTTCTTGAGCAGTAAGCTCGTCAGTAATCCGCTTTGAACACGGAAACCTGAAAATCATGAGATTTACCAATTAGCTAAAATTTTAATTCGCATTATTGCGAAAAGTTGGAGGACAAAATGGGTTTTCGTGTAAACACAAACATTTCTTCTATTGCTGCTCAACGTGCATTGAGTATTAACAATAGAAATTCAAACGACACTCTTGCAAAACTTGCATCAGGATCGAGAATCGTAAAAGCTGGAGACGATGCTGCTGGTTTAGCAATCAGTGAAAAATTAAAAGCAAATATGAGATCTACTAGACAAGCAAATAGAAATGCGAATGATGGAATTAGTATGATCCAAGTTGCTGAAGGTGGATTAAATGAAGTGCAAAATATTTTAATCAGAATGAGAGAACTTGGCATTCAATCTTCATCAGATACTGTTGGTGATACTGAAAGAAGTTTTTCTGATATGGAATATCAAAATTTAAAACAAGAAATCCAAAGAATTTCTGAAGTTACAGAATTTAATGGAGCCAAACTTTTAGATGGAACTGGTGGAGTATATGAATTTCAAATTGGTATTCATAATAACCCCTTTCAAGATAGAATTAGTTTTGATGCAACAAAAAACAGTTCTACTTTAGCTGGTTTAGGAGTTGGAGATCTTTCTCTTGCATCAAAAGAAGGTGCTCAAATGAGTTTAGGTTCAATTGATAAAGCTATTGAAGCGATATCATCTCACCGCTCAAATCTTGGGGCTCTTCAAAACAGGCTACAATCTACTTCTAATAATTTAGAGATTTCATATGAAAATATGAGTGCAGCTAATTCTAGAATTAGAGATGTTGATTATGCTGAAGCAACAGCTGAAAATGCAAAAAATAATATACTAAATGCAGCAGGAACTTCTGTTTTAGCACAAGCTAATGCTCAAGGATCTAATGCATTAAAGCTAATTGGATAAATCGTTCTCCGGGAGTAGGTTCCCATAGACCTACTCCCTTTAGCTTTGACAGTATTATGCTTTTTAATTAGTATCCTGCCATGAATTCAATTCTTAAAAATTCTCTTTTCTTAGCTCCTATGGAAGGTATTACCGATTCAGTCTACAGAAAAACTGTCGCTGATCTTTATCCAGAATGGGACTATATGGCCTGTGATTTTTTAAGAGTTCCTAGTGGTGGAAAATATCCCAAAAAACATTTGATAAAGCACTTTGGAGAAGATCTATTTGAAAGTAATCTTCATCACGCAAAAACAGCTTATCAAATTTTAACTTCAAAAATTTCTAAACATAAAGAAATTGCACTTGATTTAAATGAAATTGGAATAAAATGGATTGATCTTAATCTAGGATGTCCTTCTAACCAGGTTGTAAAAAGAAAAGGTGGCTCTTATTTACTAAGTGAACCTGATACTCTTAGAGAAATTATTCGTGAAATCCGTCAAGCTTTCCCTCATCGCTTTACGGCGAAAATAAGAGTTGGGTATAAAGATGATTCGAATTTTGAAAAAATAATTGAAATTCTAAATCAAGAAAATGTCGATGCCATAACTATTCATGGAAGAACAAGAGAGCAAGCCTATAAAGGAAAAGCCAATTGGGATTATATTAAAAAAGCTGTTCCCCTATCCTCTGTACCCATTATTGGTAATGGAGATATTTGGACCACACAAGATATAGACCAAATCTTTGAATACACTAACTGTCATGCCGTAATGGTTGCCAGAGGGGCTATGAAAAAGCCCTGTTTACCTAAACTTAATAAGAAAA
>CAYGTU010000071.1:0-14484 GCA_964352945.1 uncultured Bacteriovoracaceae bacterium | reverse complement strand
GTTAATATCTACTTGATACTTACCTTTTGAAATCTTCACTTCTACTTCTGAAGCGTTAGTGTAAACACCAAGCTCTGCGCTAGTAAAAGCTGTATCATCGTGGGTCATATACTTTGACCATTTCTTCTCATCTTCAACAAGGTTATCCGGTCTATCAAAGCCTTCATATTTAACCAGTCGGGCCATCCCCATTTTCATATGATAAAGGTTGTGGCAATGAAGAAACCAAATTCCAGGCTCATTAGCATGAAACTCAATAGTAATTGAGGCCATTGGTGCAACATCAACCGTATGAAAATTTGGTGCAAAATGACCTTGGCCATTAAGTACTCTGAAAAAATGTCCATGCAAATGCATCGGATGATGCATCATCGTTTTATTTACATATTTAATTCTTACAACTTCACCGAATTTAACCATCAAATATTTATCTTCAGAAAAAGACTTACCGTTAATAGTCCAAGTATATCTATCCATATCTCCATTTAGTTCAAGAGTATAATCACGTCTTGGAAGCTTTGGATCAAACATTGTCATCGAAGGAGCTTTAATATCTTTATACATCAGCCTCTTAGTCATCGGCATTTGTTCAAGTTCACTTTGAGATATTTCCATATCACTCATATCATCGTGATCCCCATGGCCTCCACCATTATCTCCTCCACCATGATCCATGTCACCCATTCCATATGGACTTGGTCTCATTTTCATAGGTACTTTTTCTACATGATGGCCTTTACCAATTACAGCACTCGCTGCTCCAGTAATATCCTGAGCAGTTGCTTTAAACTCTAATGCTTTATGTTCAGGCATAGTGAAAATCACATCATAAGTCTCAGCAATTGCCACTAAGATTTCGTTTACCTCTAAAGGTTGAATCTCAACTCCATCCTTTGTAATTACTTTGAAATTAAAAAGTTTTCCCAGATTTGCATAAAAGTATGTTGAAGCGGAAGCATTGATAAGCCTAAGTCTTACCGACTCACCTGCTTTAATATTCATTAAATGCTGATTTTGCTTTCCATTAATTAAAAAAGCATCATAACCAACATCACTTAAATCCATTGGCCCCATTTTTGTCCATTCACTCTTTAGATAATCCCAAAATTTTCCCGCACGGATAGCACTATAAATGGAAGCGTCAGTTTTCTTCTTATAAACGTAATAATCACCATCCATCTTTAGATTGGCCAATACCGTATCTGGGTGTTCGTTAGTCCAATCACTCATAACCATTACTAAGTCATGATCAGTTTTAAATCTATCGTGGTCATCTTCAATAACGATTGCCCCATAAAGGCCTCTTTGCTCTTGAAGTTCTGTATGGGAGTGATACCAAAATGTTCCTGTATGCTTGATTGGAAATCTAAAAGTGTGAGATTTTCCGGGTTCAATTATTCTAGTGTTTGCAAACTGAGGCCCATCTTGATCCCAAGGGACAAGTAATCCATGCCAGTGCAATGTAGTAGGCTCATTAGTTGTATTACTTACTTTAATAACTGCTGTATCTCCAAGCTTAAATCTCAAAGTTGGGGCAGGGATTGAACCATTTATGGCCAAAGCATGGGTAACATCAACACCCGTAAAGTTGGCCGTGATATTCTCTACCTTTAAATCGTAAAATTGTTCTTTAGAAAAAGCACAAAGAGACAATAAAGAAAATAATAATACAATTACAGTTTTTGAGTTTTTTATCATGATAATATCCTTAATTTAAAAGACATTACCACAGCGCGTCATTGCAGCTGCATAAATATTAATTCATTGTAATTTTTATACCCCACGGGGTATAAAAAGCTTAGTATAACAATTAGTTAGCTATTTGATTATTTGAACAAGAGTACCTTCTTTAAAATCTATTTTATCAAAAGTTTGGACTTTAGAGTAATGATCATTAATTAGTTCAATCACTTTGCCATTTCCGATTGAATGATGAGAACAACTTGGTGTCTGACTCCCTTTATCACCTACAGGAGCTAGCCCGCTTTCAAAACTCCCACTCAAACCAGCACTATTCGAAGCTGAACCGCTACAAAGGGTTTGAAAGAATTCTATTTTTTGTCCCAACTTAACTTCATTTTTTCCTAAGCAAATAATTGCTTTGTCTGAATCTAGCTTTTTAGCAACTGTTCCTCTCATAAAAGTATGAGCACAACTTGAAAGTAAAGTGAGAATAAATATATAAGAAGTGATTTTTTTTATCATTTAACTTTCTCAATCATAGTACCTTCATTAAAGTTAAAGCTACCATCTGTTTTTACTTCTGAATAATGTGAACTTAAAATCTTTTTAACCTCTCCTGTGCCAAGAAGGATTAACTTACAAAGCCCCTCTAAACCTTTTTTAGAGTTATCATAATCAGCACATTCACTATTATAAAAGTTAATTTTATCTCCAGCTTTAACTTCATTATCACCTAAGCAAATATGAGCTGTCTTTTTGTCAATTTTCATGGCCACATTTCCTCTCATCATGTGATGAGAGGCACAGCTTGATACCAGTAGTATTAAAAGTGTTATTAATAAAAATCTCATTATTCTCTCCTATATTTTAAGATTCCTCAATCTTAATGAATTCCCTATCACCGAAACAGAACTAAAACTCATTGCTGCAGCGGCAATCATTGGACTTAATAATATTCCAAAAAATGGAAATAAAACTCCTGCAGCAATTGGTACTCCTGCTGCATTATAAATAAAGGCAAAAAATAAGTTTTGTTTTATATTTGCCATTGTAGCTCGACTTAATTTTCTTGCTCTTACAATTCCTCTTAAATCACCCTTTACTAGAGTTATTCCAGCACTCTCCATCGCTACATCTGTTCCTGTTCCCATTGCAATACCAACATGGGCCTTCGCCAATGCTGGTGCATCATTAATTCCGTCACCTGCCATAGCAACAATCTTTCCTTCTCTTTGAAGTTTTGCGACAGCTTCGACTTTTTGTTCTGGTAGTACTTCCGCTATTACTTTATCTATATTTAATTTCTTTGCTACTGCTAATGCTGTTGTTTTACTGTCTCCAGTTAGCATAACGACTTCAAGACCTTCTTTATGCAATTTTGCAATAGCTTCTGGTGTCGTTTCTTTTATTGGATCGGCAACTCCAATGATTCCTGCAAATTTATTTTCTATTGCAACAAACATTATCGTTTGCCCTTCACTTCTATATTCCTCTGCAGTTTGCTTAATATGTTCGATTGAGATATTAAGATCACTCATTAGTGCTTTATTTCCAAGAGCTACTTCTTTATTATCAATAAGCCCTTTAACACCTTTTCCTGTAACTGATTCAAAGTTTGAAACATCTAAAAGACTTATTCCTTTCTCCTTAACACCTTTTACGATTGCCTCTGCTAGTGGATGCTCACTACCTTTTTCTAGACTAGCAATCAGTGATAAAAATGTTGTTTCGTCATATTCACTTTCAGGTTTAACAGTAACTAACTTAGGCCGACCTTCTGTTAATGTTCCAGTCTTATCCACTACAAGGGTTGTCACTTTTCTCATTAGCTCAATTGATTCGGCATTTTTAAATAGAACACCTAAACTCGCAGCGCGTCCGGTTGAAACCATAATTGACATGGGGGTAGCTAGTCCAAGAGCACAAGGACAAGCAATAATTAATACCGCTACCGAATTTATAATAGCGTATGCCATTGCTGGATCAGGTCCAAAACTGGCCCACACAATAAAAGTTATAACTGAGATTAAAATTACGACTGGTACAAAATATCCTGCTACAATATCTGCTAATTTCTGAATTGGAGCACGACTTCTCTGCGCTTCTGAAACCATATGCACTATTCTTGAAAGAAGTGTATCTGCTCCAATTTTTTTAGCAACGATTACTAATCCACCAGTTCCATTGATAGTAGCTCCAACAACATTGTCACCGCCAATTTTTTTAACTGGCATCGGCTCTCCGGTAATCATGGATTCATCAACAGTGCTTGTCCCTTCTAAAACAACCCCATCAACTGGAATTTTTTCTCCAGGCCGAACTCTGAGTTTATCCTCAAGTTCAACATTCTCT
The DNA here is from genome assembly GCA_964352945.1 of uncultured Bacteriovoracaceae bacterium. Lineage (GTDB taxonomy): Bacteria > Bdellovibrionota > Bacteriovoracia > Bacteriovoracales > Bacteriovoracaceae > CAYGTU01. Next base: position 10,449 of record CAYGTU010000071.1, on the reverse strand, counting down.
AACGGAATATCTTCTTCAGAACCATCTTCATTAATTTTTTTAGCCGTTTTTGCAGCAAGGCCTAGAAGCTTTTTAATCGCTTGGCTTGTTTGATTTCTTGCTTTAAGTTCTAAAACTTGCCCTAATAAGATTAAAGTCACAATTACTCCAGCAGCTTCAAAATAAACAGCAACGTGCCCATTTGAGTCTCTAAAAGAAATTGGAAAAATATCAGGAACTAATGCTGCAAATAAACTATAAATAAAAGCAACCGATACACCTAATCCAATCAACGTAAACATATTTAAGCTTTTTCTTTTAATAGAATCTATCCCTCGAACATAAAATGGCCAAGCAGAATAAAAGCAAACGGGAAATGCGAGAATTAATTCGAAAATCACTTTCCATTTAGCAGACATCAATTTAGAAATGGGCTGTCCCGGTAATAAATCCCCCATAGATAAAATAAATAAAGGAATAGTAAAAAGAGCTGCGAGCCAAAATCTTTTACTCATATCTTTTAACTCTTCATTTTCATCATCATTTGCAATTAATGGCTCTAACCCCATGCCACATTTTGGACAACTACCTGGGCCAATTTGTCTTATCTCTGGATGCATAGGACAGGTATAAATCGCTTTTCTATCTACAACTTGTCCCTCTTTTGGTGAGGAGTGATCCATTTTATGACTACAATGTGAATGATTAGTATCTTTTATTGTCATCTCTATTTCCAATTGTAATTATTGTTTTTGAACTAATGTCCCTTCTTTTAACTTAAAGCTCCCATCAGTTTTAACTTCTGAGTAATGACTATTTAAAAGCTTGGAAACTGTTCCCGTTCCCAAGACTTCCATTTCACAAGTACTGTCACCATCTCCTTGTCTTCCTCCGCCAACTCCAGTGCATTTATTGCGATAGAAACTAATTTTATCTCCAACTTTAACGTCACTATTGCCTAAACAAACATGTGCTGTTTTCTTGTCCGTTTTCATTGCTACAGTTCCCCTCATAAATGTATGAGAAGCACAACTTGATAATAATGTTACTAGTGTTAATCCTGTTAATAATCTTTTCATTTTTGTTTTCTCCTTATTTAATATAACAAGAGCATATCATACCCCCCATGGGTATAGCACGACATAGATCAGTTCTCAATAAGAATAATATCAATTTGAATATGGCCCTAAGCTATATATTTAGTCTAGGGCCAATAGAATTAATGAATACAAGATCTCTCTTCAATAATAAGGTGCTCTATATTACATTGAGCTAATATTATATCTCGATAGAACTCAGAACCTTTTGGGTTATTATTGTAAACTACCATTTCACAGGCATGGGCATTGGGCGCGATTCTCCAAATATGCAAATCTGAAATTTCGACTTCCGACTCTTCTTCAAACAACTTCTTTATTTGATCCTCAGAAATTAATTTTGAGTTTCCATCTAAAAGTTCCCAAACTGTTGCTTTGCATAGACTATAGGCCCACTTCAGAATAACAATAGAACCCACTATTCCCATCATGGGATCGGCCCAATTCCACCCAAAGTACTTTCCTAAGAGTAAGGCAACAATAGCAAGTACAGATGTAAATGCATCAGCAATAACGTGTACTAAAGCGCTTTGATGGTTATGATCATGTACATGGTCGTCGTGATGGTGGTGATCATCATGATGATCGTGTGAATCACCCAAAATTAATGCACTTACGAGATTAACGACTAAACCAATAACTGAAACCCAAATAGCAGTTGAAAATACAATATCTCTTGGATTAAAAAATCTCTCAAAAGATTCTACCGCCATAAATATAGCAACTAGCCCAAGCATTAAAGCACTGGTGTAGCCCCCAAGAGGTATTAACTTGCCTGCTCCAAAAGAAAACTTTGCATTCAGTTTTTTTGATCTGGCCAACCTATATGCAATAAGTGAGATTCCCAGTGCACCAACATGGCTGGCCATATGCCAACCATCTGCCAGTAGCGCCATTGATCCTGTAATGTACCCATAGGAAATTTCTACGACCATTGTTATAAATGTAAGTATAACCACGAAAAAGGTTTTTTTCTCATTCGAGCCAAGTTTATTATCTTTAACTACATAATCGTGACTATGGGTATGTGATAAATGTGACATATTTAATCCTTCTTTTCAGTTATTTCCCTGAAAAGTTTGCTGCAACAAACTCACCAGTTAATGACAAGAAGATATACAGCTTTTTACCTTTAACACCTTTTTCATTATCAAAAGTAATAAGCCATTCACTTTTCCCGTCAAAATCTTTCTTTTCTGATTTATCTAAAACAGCTTTTTCCCATGATGCATTTATTTTCTCTTTAGAAATTAACCTCGTAATATGGGTTTTTGCAATTTCGATAGATTTCTCCATATCAATATTTTCTTTAGCATGAGAATGTCCACCTTTACCACCATGAGAGTGTTTCTTTTCATGTTTCATTTCTTTTTTAGGCTCCTCATGTTTTTTTTCATCTCCATGGGAATGACCATGCCCGATACCTGCATAAGTAATTGTGCTAATAAATAAAGCCGTTAAGATTGTTAAATTTTTCATAAATTCTCCTATAAATTATCATGTTTATTATTTTGTTTATCCATATCTAAATGATGATGAATATGATTATCTTCTGAAAACCCAAATTCATCTGGGTCTGATGTGTGTAAATATCCATGCAACTGCATAAGAAGTAGCATAAACCCAGCAAGAATTAGCCCATCATTTGCAACTTTAGAAAAGCGTTTGAAAAATTCCGTCTTTCTTATAGTGGATAAAATGAATAGCATTATTGTTAGTGCTGCTATTTGGCCAAATTCGACACCAATATTAAAAGATATGATTCTTCCAAGCATAGTGCTTCCTTTCTCACCGAGAGGTAACTGCTGAAGTCTTGTTGATAGTCCAAAACCATGTATTAATCCAAAAATAAATACCATCCATAAAAGGTTCGGTGCTTTTTTGAAACCCAAATAATCCTTAAAGCCGTTATTATTATCAAAGCCTTTGTAACAAACACTTAAAGCTATCACAGCATCAATTAACCAATAATTTGCTGTTATTCCCAGAAAGGTTGCAAATATTAAAGTGATACTATGACCTAATGTAAATACACTTATGAATTTAACGATGTCTTTAAAACTCGTTAAAAAGAATATAACACCAAATAAAAATAACAAATGGTCATAACCTGTAATCATGTGTTCGGCACCAAGCATAATATATCGAAGGTATCCCCCATCTATCATGGCCTGCTTTGCATCTTCACTTATTCCATGGGCAAAACTGTTAGCTCCCCATAGCAATAGAAGTGAAGAAAAAAATATTTTTCTCATTTTATATCTCCATTGAAATTAGTTTTTTTTTAATTTGAGTATTTTAACTAATTGGAGGCCGAAATATTTCTAGAAGATGTGGTTTTGAAAAAAACGTTTTATAATAAAAGATAGTGATATAAACAGTGTCTGTTCTTGTAATGATAGGTAGATTCAATTCATTAAAAAGTTTTAAGTCTGATTGAAAGTTTTTCAAATGCTCATGACTATGTTCGTGTTCATCACCATTCTTAGAATGTTTATGAGAGTGCTCATGTTGAACATTAGTATCATCAATATTTTCATGTTTTGTATGAGAATATTGGCTATATTTTTCAAGATGAGAGTCAAGATTTTCAGTAACTGTAATACCACTGGCCTGTACTACGAAAGACATTATTAAAGTGGATAAAATTGATATTTTTATTAATATTTTCATTATTTGACTATTATAATCATAACTAATTCAAAACTCAAAGCAATTCCACTATACTATTCTTGTTTGCAATCATTTGATTCAAATTCAATCGTGGAAGATTTTACTTTATACGTTTTTAGTATTTCTTTGATCTTAATCTTTAACTCATCTAATAATTTGATTACTGTGTCCTCTGGTACTTTCACATGAAATCTCAAATAGAAAGTTTCGCTATCTAATGACCAACCTTTAACGGCATGAATATCTAGAACTAAATCCAGCTTTGTAATTTCTTTTGTAAGGCGATTAAGTTCAATTTCATCTGGAAATCTCTGTAAAAAGATCAATCCCACTTTAATTAAATTTTTATAAACACCTCTTAAAATGATTAAGGAGATCAAAATTGATAATATGGAGTCTAAAAAATACCACGGTTTAAACATTAGAATAACACTGACAATGAGGACAGCAATCCAACCTAACAAGTCTTCAAGTAAATGAAACATTACCATCTTTGGATTTAGCCCCTCATTCTTAGACATCTTGTATGCTGCAAAAGCATTTACAACAACTCCTAAAATGGCCAGCCAAAACATTCCTTCAGGCTTAACAACTTCTGGGTTTAAAATTCTAAGTATCGCTTCATTAATTACAAAAAGGCTACCTACTAAAAGTATTACTCCATTAATAAACGCTGATAAAATCGAAAATCTTCTATAACCAAAAGTAAATTTTTCATCTGCCTGTTTATGACTTAATTTTTCTGCAAAGTAGGACAACAATAAAGCTAAGCTATCACCAAAATCATGTAAGGCATCGGAGTAAATCGCAACACTATTAGTAAAATACCCACCAATCAATTCAATAATAGAAAAAGTAGCGTTTAATGCAAACGCTACCAATATATTTTTTGAATCTTGATTATGTGAATGGTTATGTCCCATGGTTATCTACGAGCTGCTCCTATATCCCAATTTGTTCTTGCTCTTTTTGAATTTTGTTCAATATCATTTTTAAATTTCTTTAATTTTTCTTCACTTGAAAAATAATAAACCTCTCCACCATGTTTTAACTTAAAGTCATCACTGCCTTTAACGTGTAAATCCCCTTCTGAGACTGACTGAGCACAGTGCTTATCAAACATTTCACCTTTTTCGTGATGAACCTTACAGTTCTTATCACAACTTTTGTGATGATGATGATCAATATCCTTATGGTGATGAGCACAAGATGACAAAAAGAATGCTCCTAGTATTGCTACGAGTAATAGTTTCATAATAAATTCTCCTTTAATTCGGGTTGCATGAACTTTATAAATAATCTGTATAAACTTGGAATTACTATTAAAGTAAGTATAGTTGCAGTAAAAATCCCACCGACTACAACTGTTGCTAATGGTTTTTGAACTTCTGCTCCCAAGCCTGTTGAAAACATCATTGGTAAAAATCCAAAAATATCTGTTAGGGCTGTCATTAATACAGGTCTTAGTCTAGACATTGCTCCTTCTCTAACTACATCATCAGGAGACTTTCCTTCTGCTATCAACCTATTAAAATAGGTTACAAGGACGACTCCATTAAGAATGCTGATACCAGAGAGCGCAATAAAACCAACCCCTGCTGAAATACTAAATGGCATTCCTAAAATATTAAGTGAAAGAACTCCTCCGATTAATGCCATTGGAGCACAAGCAAAAATAAGTATAACTTGGGCAAAGTTTCTAAAGGCAGCGTAAAGCATTCCAATAATAATTAACATTGCCAGAGGCACTAAAACAGCAAGCCTTTCTTTAGCACTTTGAAGATTTTTAAAACTCCCCCCCCACTCAATATAATAACCTTCTGGTAGTTTTATTTTTTCATCAACTCTTCTTTTTGCCTCGTTAACAAAAGACTCAATATCTCGTGTTTCAGGGTTAATGAGTACTGCTACTCTTCTTTGAGAGTTTTCTCGAGCCACTGCTGTAAATGTTTCGACAAAATTAATATCAGCAACTTGTTCAATTGGAACTGTAAACCCTTCAGAAATCCCAACTGGGAGCTGACTAATTGTAAAAACATCTTTTCTCTCATCCTCAGATAATCTAGTAACAATTGGAAATTTTCTAACTCCATCATAAACATGCCCAATTTCTTTACCACCAATTGCAGTACTAATTGCATCTAAAACTGGCCGTGAAGTTACACCAAGCTGAGCTAATTCATTCATTTTAGGAGTATATTGAATCATTGGAGATTTCCCCTTAGATTCGGATTCAACCTCTCCAGCCCCTTCAATATCTCCAACAATCTCAGCCACCTCTTTAGAATAAGCAATTACTTTATCCAAATCATCACCAAAAACTTTAGCTGATACATCGGCACGAGTTCCTTCAAGTAGCTCGTTAAAACGTAGTTCTACTGGTTGAGAAACCATTAAAACTTGAGCTGGAACATGAAGCTCTAGTTTTTCTTTAACAGCATTTATTAAATCCTTCTTTGATTTAATCTTATCATCCTTAGGCCATTCATCACGATTTAGTAACATAACATATGAATCTGAAATGTTTACGCCCATTGGATCAGTTGCAACCTCGGCCGCACCTGTTCTAGCAAACACATTCTTCACCTGAGGAAAATCTTTTACAATTTTTTCAGATAACATTTGAAGTTTTACAGAATTCTCAGTGTTAATATTTGCAGGTCTAATAAATTGAAGTGCAAAATCCCCTTCATCTAACTGCGGAATGAATTCAGAACCCATTTGTGAAAACATCACGACACCAGCAACTATAGAAGCGATTCCTATTCCAAGCACAATTTTCTTAAAAGCTAATGCTTTTGCAAGTGCAGGAGCAAAAGCTTTTTCAGCTAGTCCCATTAGGAAAGGTTTTTTATCGGTTGTCTTTCCACTTAAAAAGGTTGCCGCGAGTGCAGGAACCAGAGTAAATGAAAGTAGGAGTGCAGAACATAGTGCCATAATAAAAGTTTGTGCCATCGGCCCAAACATTTTACCTTCAACACCTGTTAAAGCAAAGAGAGGAACAAAAACAATTATTACGATCAATTCACCAAAACCTGCTGCTGAACGAATTTCAATTGCAGCATCAGTTACATATTTTTTAACTTCAGCTCTTGTTAACTCACGACCAGCTTTCTTACCTTCTTTTTGAAGTTTATGAACACAGTTTTCGATTACAATTACTGCCCCATCGACAATAATTCCAAAATCAAGTGCACCTAGGCTCATTAGATTTCCCGATACATTTTGCCACTTCATTAATATAAACGTAATTAGAAGTGAAATAGGTATAATAATTGAAGTGATAATAGCTGCTCGAAGATTCCCAACAAGTAGTAATAGGAATAAGATTACTAAGCCTGCCCCCATAAATAGATTATGCTCAACTGTCCCTAAAGTAGCATCAACCATATCAGAACGATTATAAAGAATATCAAGCTTAACCCATGAAGGTATATCTTTTTTTATTTGTTCTAACTTTTTATTAACACTATCAGAAACTGATCGACTATTTTCCCCGAGTAACATAAAGGCAGTACCAATAATGCTCTCTTCCCCATTAACAGTAGCAGCTCCTGTTCTGATTTGCTTATCATATTTAACTTTGGCAATGTCTTTAACTTTAATAACTTGATAATCTGAAAGTCTTTTTACAACAACATTTTCAATATCTTCAAAGCTTTTTAGAAGGCCTACTCCCCGAACTAATAACTGCTCACCTGTTTGCTGTATATAACCACCACCAACATTTAGATTTGTCTGCTCGATTGCTTTTTCAATATCATCAAAATGAATTCCAAACTTAGACATCTTCTTAATATTAGGTTGTATGAAGAATTGTTTTTCAAATCCTCCAATAGTATTAACTTCCGTTACACCTTTTACTGTTAATAATCTTGGTTTTATAAACCAATCTTGAAGTGATCTAAGCTCCATTAACTGAATTAATCTTTTATCAGGATCAGTTTCAGGATCTATTGCAGCAACTGAATAGTGAAAGATTTCTCCAAGTCCCGTACTTATCGGCCCCATTTCTGGAACCACACCATCAGGTAATTCAAGGTTTTGTAGTTTTTCACTTACTAGTTGTCTGGCAACCAATATCTGAACATCTTCTTTAAAAATAACTGTTACTTGTGAAATCCCAAACCTTGAAATTGATCTAATTGTCTCAACCCCAGGTATTCCATTCATAGAGTATTCAATTGGAAATGTAACCATTCGCTCTATTTCTTCAGGAACCAATCCTTTTACAGGTGTATTTATCTGAACCTGTGTATTTGTGATATCGGGAACAGCATCAATTGATAATGTTTGGAATGATTTATATCCAAAAATCAATAGTAGTAATGTTCCCATAAATATAAACATTCTACTATTAACGGAAAATTGTATTATCTTATTTATCATCTAAAACTTCCTAGTGTCCATGACCGTATTCTGATTTATCCGTTGAATAAACATCTGTGACTCTTAACAGTCCAACACCATTGGTAACAATTTGATCTCCAAAATCGACACCTTTAACTTTAACCAAATATTTACCATCAACTTCTTTTAAAAGTTTTATAGGTAAGAATTTAAAAAAGCCTCCTCTAAAACGATACAAACCTTTTAAGGACTTAGATGCCACCAACGTAGATTTTTCAATTATAAATTCATCTCCATCAACTGTTTGAAGTTTTAGTTCTAAAGTCTTAATTGCTTCTTTTGATAATTTAAAGCCTTTAACTTCATCTACAGCTTCGATTGCTTTTCCCTTTCCAACTGCTTTTCCGCCACCATGCTCATCGTGTCCCTCATGACCACCTTTCTCTTTATGTTCATCATGTCCTTCATGCTTCCCATGATCTTCACCATCTTTATGATCATCATGATTTTCTAAATTATCATGTCCCTTATGATCATCATCATCTGCGTGTTTAGACTTTTTTCCATGGTCATGAGCAGAATGATCATCCTCTTTTTCTGCATATGCAGTTCCAGTAATCAACATCATGCTTAAAATTAAAATATATATTTTACTCATTTATAACTCCTAAATTTTTAAGCTTATTTTCACATTTACTATTCCTAGTAATGTGCTCTATTTCCTTCTTATTAAAAAGATTCTTAATACTACCTAGAAGTTCTTTGTATGATTTAACTTCCTCAGAGCAGATATAAAAACCGTTCACAGTACATTTTTTCATTACCTCGGCATAAAATGAATCACCCAGTAAAACATCATTACAAATAGACTCTTCAAAATATTTAGTGAATTTTTTATGAGTATATTTTTGCATTTTTGAGTTGTTCATAAATTCATAGGCAATATCTTTAATTGTCGAAAAATATACTCTCAATTTCGCTTGGTTTTCAGAATTCAACTCTTGTGTTGAAATTACCTCAACTTCATCTTTTGACGATTTAAGGTTTTTAAGCTGAGAAAAGGTAGAACTATATTTACACGAACTTAGAATTAAAATAGACATCAACATTAATAAGTATTTCATAAGTTAGCCCCTTTAAGAACTGATTCGAGTTTTCCTTCTTTTTTTGAATAATCTCCATTAAAAATGGATCTTTTCAATTTTTCAATAGTGTTAACCACTTCGTATTTGTAATTAACTAATGAAATAGATGCATCAAATAAGTCATCAATGCTTGTTAACATTTCAAGAGGATCTAAACTCATGCCTAGAATCAAATTAGTTTTGATTGTTTCATAATTATCTTGTGCCAATTGAAACCGTTCATTCTGGTTATCAATATTCTCAATATAGGAATTAAAATTAAAAACTAAGTTGTATAGGTTCTTTTTAATCACTTCTTTGGTAGCATTCGCATTAATATCTATAATCCTACCTTCCGACTTAGCGATTCTGATAGAGCTTCCTAGACCAAAACCAAGACCATCTTGCAGTGGAATATTATTAAAGACTCCACTTCCAGCTCCACGAGCAGTCGTCGATGAACCTAAAAAAGAAAAATAAGCCTCTTTTTTCATAAATTTCAAAGACTCTTTAATATAGGCATATTGATTTAGTTCTGGTGCATTATCCATTGCCCTAAAAACAAAAGTATCAAAAGAAATTGGCTTTAATTCTTCAACATTAGGTAAGTTTATTTTCTTTAAAACCAATTCTGTTTCTTGTGGTACGCCCATTAAATAAGACATGGCCTTGACCTCATCAAATACTAATGACTCTAAAGAACGAATATCTTCAGCAATTTCTAAGTTTCTAATCTGTAAAAATCTTACGACTTGAGCAGGCACATCACCAAAAACGGCCCTCGTTTTCACGATTTCAATTAATTCAATTAATTGAGATGCTTGTACTTTTAATAGATTCAAAAAATCCTGATCTCTTAGAGTATTTGTATAAAGAAGTTTTGCAGTCATAACTTCATTGGCCCATAAAGCTCTATACTGCTCTTTTTGAGCTAAATAAAAGAGTTTACTTTGTGAAACTCTAAACCAGTTATTGGGAACTAAAAATGGTGCAATATCTTGAACCATATCTATAGCTGAGGCCCAATCAAAAGGCAGTTTCAAGACATTCCAAAAGTTCAACCTAGGTAGTAAATTTCTTTTACTAAAAGTAATTGTCTCTTTAGCTTGATAAATTCTTTGTGCGTTCTCAAGTACAGTGAAATTTGAATCTTTCACTTTTGTTGCAACTTCATCTAAGGTTATTATCTTTTCTTCTGCCTGAGCTAAACTAAAGCAAAATAAAAG
>CAYGTU010000070.1:0-14506 GCA_964352945.1 uncultured Bacteriovoracaceae bacterium | reverse complement strand
AGTCAGATCAATAACATCTATAAAATGATTATTGACAGTAATATAGAGATTCTTTTCATGAGCAGATGCTGCTTTTTGTTTTTTTTCTACCCAGTTGGCCATCTTTTGGTATTTGTTATAAAGCTTCTCGGCTCGCTTTCTACATTTTTTATCTAACTTGGAAACAACTTTAATCATTTCGATCTTACTCATATTGGTAACGGAGTTTTTCTTAGCCGAAACATTAAAGGCTAAAAGGATAAAGAATGTAAGAGTAATTAGTTTCATTGTGTCTCCATATAATACATTAGATCAACTATCGGACTTCTTTGTTGATACTTTTAGGTAAAAGAAATATAAATTCTAACATAATCCTAACATTGCCTTCTTGTTAGCTTAGATAAGATCTGTTCAAATATATAGAAGGAAAATAAATTTTATTTCATTATGATAAACTTACCTGAATTAAATGATTTAAGTGAACTTGTTGAGATTGCGGATAAAGACCTCATTCAGGTAAACGAAAGGGCCAGAATAACTCATGGGGATAAATCTTATCCTATAATGTCTTTTGAAATTGGCTGCAAAGATTTAGATGCCCCTGTACTTGGTCTTTTTGGTGGAGTTCATGGTCTAGAAAAAGTGGGAACTCATTTTGTAACATCTTATCTTTATAGTTTATTTAAACAGCTCACTTGGGATGATGATTTAAGATCGCAGTTAAAAACTAGTCGAATAGTTTCAATTCCTTTAATTAATCCAGTAGGAATGTCGATGAATTGGCGCAGTAATGGTAACGGAGTGGATCTAATGAGAAATGCACCCATCGATGCCCTTGCTAATAACACACCATTTTTAATTGGAGGACATCGTTATTCAAATAAGCTGCCTTGGTACAGAGGTGCTCTCGGTTCACCAATGGAGTTGGAGGCAAAAACTTTAATTGACTATGTATCGGCTCAAATTAAAAAAGCAAGCATAGCGATTACAGTTGATTTTCATTCAGGTTTTGGGATTAAAGATCGTTTTTGGTATCCCTATGCCAAAACAAAAGATGATTATCCTAATATTAAAGAAACATTATTATTAAAAAATTTGATTGATGAAACACTTACACATCATATTTATAAAATTGAACCCCAGGCAAATGTTTATACTACTCATGGTGATTTATGGGATTTTATTTATGATAACCATAGAGCTCAAGATTCATCAAAACTTTATCTACCTTGGACTCTAGAAATGGGATCGTGGACTTGGGTTAAAAAGAATCCTAAACAACTTTTAAGTTATACAGGTCTTTTTAATCCTATCGAAATACATCGTTATAATAGAGTTATGAGACGCCACAAAGCATTGGTTGATCTGTTATTTAAAGCAACTCGTAATCAGAAATGGTTAATTGGTAGAAATTTATTAATTTAATTCTATGTATACTATAAAATAAATTGGTGTTAAAATCTTCTATTATTTATCAACAAAATTTATGCTAGCTAGAATCTCTTAGAAGAAATGATCATGATCTTCTTAGAAGTTCAGTAACTGGAATGCTAACGACAGGATAAGAATATGACTAACAAACTAAACAAAATTTTTTATTTATGTATTTTTATCTCTTTCAGTATATTTTCAAGTGATACGATTCAAACAGGAAGGCCAGGACAGTCTATTGGCGCTGGAATTGTTGCCCAAAAATATTTCCAATTACAAACAGGTATTGAAAAATCAGAAATAGAAATTTCTAATGTTAAAAGTAATGCAACAACTCTTAATAATATTTTACGATATGGAATTAATAAGAAATATGAAATTAGCATGGTAGTAGATGCCAATCACTCAGACTCTTCAGATACTGAAATAGGTAACCTTCAATTTGGTGGAAGAGTTGCTTTGATTGATAAGTCAGAGGGATTATTACCTAAGCTTTGTTTTCAAACAAGATTACAGTTTTTAGATGGTGCTGGTGATAAAAATAGTGAAATAAAAATAGTTTCAATTGTATCAGGAGTTTATGATTTAAATGAATCCGGGGCGATAACGACAAACCTATTGTTAAACAATCTTAATCAAGATAATTATGAATTTATTGGTTATAATTTATCTTGGTCGAAAAATTTAAATGAGAAACTAAGCTATTTTCTTGAATATTATTCAAGAAAATCTAATGATGAATGGCTAGGATATATCGATTCGGGGTTTGGATATCTTGTAAATAATGATTTGGCTTTAGACATAGCTATTGGAGCTGATATTGAAGAGGATTTAGCTAGCAAGTTTGTATCAGTAGGTTTTTCTTGGAGAAGAAAGTAATTTTTAATTTAAGATTAATAAATTATATTTCAAAACTATTTTCCGGCTCATTTACCTCTTCGATATTTTTCTAAATCTCTTCATTTTTTATTTCTAAAACTAACCTTAGCTCCAGCACTAACAATATTAGTTGTTCCAAAGTCTTTTTGTGTAAACCAAGAAATATCTCCATTCTTATTTATTTTTCCAGATAGTTGAATACGAAATCTATTACCGGGCAAAAAAGCATCATTGGCCATAATTCCTCTCGTTCCAATATTTTCACCAATATAAGCGACTTCCATTGCTAATTTTAGTTTATCTTTAAGTTCTGGTTTAAAGGCTTTAAGCAAATCTGTTTGATAACCAAGTATAAGTGCGATCTCATTCTCTGTTACATTATATAGTGATTCAGAGTAGAGTTTTGTTGATATTGTATTTGTAACATTAATTAGTTTTTCTAGTCCTGTTCTAATAAATATTTCATCATCTACTACGCCAACACTTCCTTCAAGTATTCCACCTTTACAGTCACCAATATTAATTTGTGCTTCCACGTAGTTAGGATCAAAATCAACATTTCGATCCGAGTAAGGTGTGCTAAGTTGATCTAATGAACCAATAGTAAGGGTTAATAATACAGCAGGACGATCCTTCTCTGATATATCCTGGCTTATTCTAACTCCGTCTACCCAGGCATTACTACCCATAAATCCATCTTCTAGTGAACTTGATTTTGTATTGTGATCATTTTTAAATTTTTCTGATAGTTCAGCTCTTGGAATAGTTCCCACCTGAATTTTCGTTTTATCATTATCAAATTGTAAGTAAAGTTTTTGGATAAATACTGCTGAAGGAAGAAAACTCTCACCGTCTTTATTAAAGAGCTTTGGATTATTATCTGGCTTATTAAAATCATAGATAGTGTAAAAGCGTTTGCCTAGCGCCGGAGTTTGAACAAGGGTAGAGTGAGCTGAAAACTTTTCTCCTAAGTTCACACCTAGATTTAAGGTAAGAGCTCCTTGAATTTTTTCAGTATCAGAATTTTCATTTTGGAGGCTGAAATATCTACTTGTATAATTTCCATTAACATATGGAGAAATAGTCTTCTCTTTGTCTTGTTCTTGGCCATTGGCTGTTGAAATAATAAACAACATAAAAATGTGTAAAAAAGTTATTCGATTAAACATATGTAACCTCTCAAAATTACAGTTGCCAAGCTGTGGTTACCTGTAAATATAGCAATCCTGGTGCCATTTAGAAGAATTTAGAGGCTCCAATTATTTACAAATTAGAGCCTCTTTTAGTTAATATGTTTTTGATTTTATTGAATGAGTTCAGACATAATATTAAGACTAGGTATTTCAACTTGGACACGACCCCTTGCAGTTGAGACTATGTGACAGACACTACCTTTAGGGCCAATCCAAGCAGAGTATAGTCCTTCAACTCTAGATCCTTTATCGACTGTTATTTCAGCGAAAGTTGGTTTTACAGGAGCCGGCTTTAAAGAGAAACATACTTCAGCTGCAGAGTCATTATCTGTATCTGTGTTTAAACGATACCAAGATAAGATTTTGATTTCTGCTGCTAAAACGTTTAGCGAAAATAAAACTGCTATTGTGAAAATTAGAGATTTCATAAATACCCTTTATTACATTGTTTATGATTGTAATTAAATCATTTAATGAGTTGCTTGTCGATTATTTGAATATAGTTTTAAGTGTTTTTAAGCCTTCCTAAGCACCAGTCAGAAAAAAATTCGCTTAGTGATATGATTATAATTAGTTAAGTTTTTCATTTTATTTTAAAGAGGGCTGTGTAAAAATGAATATGATTTAACAAAAGTTCAACTAACTGGAGCAGTGATAACAATGTTTAAAGAGTTTAAGCAATTTGCAATGAAAGGAAACGTTTTAGATTTGGCCGTAGGTATGATTATTGGAGCGGCTTTTACTTCTATTGTAAAAGGTCTTGTTGATCATATTTTAACACCAATTTTAGGACTTATTGTTGGAGGAGTAGATCTTGCTTATATGAAAATTGTTTTATCCGGCAATGGTGATAAAGCTATAACGATGAATTTGGGAATGTTTTTTCAATCTGTTATTAATTTCTTACTCGTTTCATTTTCAGTATTTTTACTTGTTAAGGCGATTAGTAAAATGCAGAAAAAAGAGGAAGCTAAGATAGCAGCTCCTTCTGAGCCCACTAAGACTGAGAATTTATTAGAAGAGATTAGAGATCTTTTAAAGAAATAAATTATCATTTAAGAATTATCAATTTTTGGTGATTAATTTTTTAAATAGACTTCTTTCTTATTCATCCATTCTCTTACGATAAAAACCTTAGAGTGTATCAATTTGATTTTCACTTAAACCAGCTACATAACTTTTGAGTATAAAGAATCGATATAAAATCTCAGCTGAAATCATTCTCGCTTTTGGAGTGTTAATATATAAGAGAAGAAGCATAAGCCCAAACTCAGTAATATCGACTTTTCGAGTCTTCCTTTCTTTCCCCTTTGCTCCGCCTAAGTATTTGTTTTCTATAAAGTTTTTGTTGAGCCCAAATTTGGGCTCAATGGATAACTCATTTGTGCAATTATCAACTGCCCTTAAAATATGCTTATGTTTCATATCGAAATGCTCTGCTATCTTGAGTGAATCCGTAACAGGACCAAATGGTGTATCTCTAACCCACACATCTTCCATTATATGTTTATTTACTAAATCTTTTAGTCTAGGTGGCTTAGATTCAAATGGTTTTTCTATTCTAAAATTATTCATAACATCTCCATGTTGGTGGAGTTTATTATCAAGTTGAAATAGAAGTGAAAAAGTAATTTGCGATAAATGTATTGATATTTCAATTTTGAATTTAGGCACAAAAAAAGACCACTAAGGTGATCTGAATTTGTTTGAAAATGGCGGGAGCGGCTCCACTTGAGACCTTTTAAAATCTAACTAATACATTTGAATTAGGGCCCTTCTATGGAAATTCTTGACCAAGTCTCTTGGCTTGATTCTCTTTTTGCATATTCAAATTTAAAATCATACTCTTCAATTTCATATGGTTTCAATGCTTCTGCTTTATTTTCAACAACATGCTTAAATTCACTGATTCGATTTAGGTCATTTCCTGGGAGTAAAGTATCACCACCTGTTAATCCAAGGTGTCTTATATAAACATATTCTTTCTTTACGGCCATTGTGTCTTTGATAATAAAATCCACTACTTTATTTGTATCTGGAGTAATGTATAGTTTCCCCTCAGTTGCATCTTTTGCCCAATTACGAGTGAATAAAATTTTAAAGAAGGAAACTCTTTTATCTTCTCCGTCTCCAATGAGTTCAAATGGAACAAAAACTTTGGCAAAGATATCATCTCTAGCTGCAATACTGGTGGCAATACTAAAAAATTCTAGAGCAAAATCAGCACAGCCTGAACCTTCACCAGCTTGAACGTCTTTCATTCCACCATAGACTGTATAAGAGCCGGCATTAATCCATTTATCAAGAAATTCTAGACCTTTCTGGCAACGAGAAGCAGATGTTGGAATTGTTACTGTCGTTAGACGATTATCTTTTTTAGCCTTTTTTAATGCCTTCAAATTATCTTTTGCATTTTGAAGATCTCCTGGAAAATTATAAAATACACTTCCAAGACCAAGTCTTTTTTTCATTGTAACTTTTTGAGACTGCCCTTTTTCTGCAGTTTCCATACCTGTTAGTACATGATTGATTCCATATTCATTTGGAGATTCGCAATTGATTTCAACAGCAAAGTGACCTATAGGAGAGTAGTTTCTTTTTCTTAAAGAATTTTTTGCACTTGAGATTGCAAGTTTTTGAGGAGAATCCCATTTAATACGAAATTTAGGTTTTATTATATGAAAAACAAATTCGTTTTTAAATGTTTTAGCATTTGCAGGTAATATTGAAAGTGCCAATAAAAATAATAAAATTAGCTTAACATTCAGATTCATGTTTTCTCCAGCCTCAAACTGTAAATAAGTTGAGTCATACTCTCAGAATTATGCGATTTTCGCAATGGCATGTGTTATTTTTTCATGGTTCCCTCTCTTTTTTTTACATAAAATCAATTACTTAACAGGTCATGAAGATTGAATATATACATTAATGTAGGGAAATTTTCCGCATACAAGTGCTTAAGCTTGACCTGTAAAATAAAGAAGCAAATAGCAGTTAACTTGCTATGTGAATATAGTCATTGGGAGCCTTATGCAAAGTTCAGTTTTTATGTTTTTATTTCTTCTAACATATTTTTTAGTTAGTCCTCTGAGTTATGCAGGTCTTACTCAAGAAGAGTTAGATGATTTTCAACATATGAGTATTGGCGCAGATGTTTTTCCCTATGATTGGTTTATTCGTTTAAAGTCTTCACGAGATAAAGATATAACAGGAAATTGGAATACTTACTTAAAAGATAATCTAGATCAACGTGCATCTGCTCATTATGATTCATATGAGAGTAAGTATTTATCTGGTGTAATCGGTCTAAGTGTAACATGGAGTGGACATGGTGCAGTTAACCCAGAAGCATTGAAATCAGATGCGGAAATGGCACAAACTAAGATTGGTCAAAAAGCTCCCATTCGTTATGTTAACGGATCTCCTTCAATTAGAATGCTAGGAACTACTTGTGTTGCTTGTCATACAGGTAATCTTCAAACTGATAAAAATAATTATTTAGTTCATGGAGGGCAATCAAATTTATCTCTTGATTGGCTTTTAAGAGATATGGTGGTTACTACTTTAGGACTAATGTTCAATATTGATAATCAATTAAAAGAATTTCTTATTTCTTTTGGTTACGAAAAAGATCAGTCTAAAAAACTAGCGAACAAATTCAAAAAAGATACTATGCACGAGCTTAGATTCACTACAAAAATGATCTTAGCAGCAAAGAAGTTAAAATTAATTGCCGATCTACCTCATTATGTTTTTGCTAAAGAAGAAAAGGGTGTCGCCAATAGATTAAAGGCATTATTGAGATTAACTCTTCATCTGAAAGAAGGTGAAGAACTTGGAAATGAATTAGAAAAGCGTATGGAATTTATTGCTATGCTAGTTTCTGGAACACCTAGGAAAACTTTTAAAGATGGAAAATGGAGTAAATATTCTGAAGTACAAGCAGGTTATGGTAGAGTTGATGCTTTTAATAACGCTTTTAATAAACTTCTTAGACCTAAGAATCAAAAGGTAAATTTAAGAGCTCCTGTAGGCTATCCTCCAATCTGGAAAATTCAAAATAAATATCTACTTCACTATACAGGTAATACAAATTCCGTTACTCACAGAAATATTGGTCTAGCTTCAGCCGCAGGAGCAATTATTCTTAACGATGAACTTGATTCAACTGTAAATTTTGAGAACTTATATAATATTGAAAAAATGGTTTATAAATTAGATGTTCCAAATTGGCAGAAAATTTTTCATAAAGAAGATCAAGAATTATTTAAAATTGATTTAGACTCAGCAAATAGAGGGAAAAAGATTTTTGCAGAAAATTGTTTAGGTTGTCATTCACCAAAGAAAGTTCATACAGGTTATCTAAATCCTCTTTTTGAGTACCCCTTAATTTCGCAGGAAAAACTTGGAACGGATCCAGAGTTATCTCTACAAATTGTAAAACCTCTCAATCCACTTTCTGAGGATAAAAAGTATCCCGCTGCCGAGTATCTAAAAAGAACCCAAGGCCTTCTAGATGCTTATTTTAAATCATTTAATATACCATTAAAAAAGCAAGAAGAGCTTACCTTTAAAGAATACAGAGGAGTACAATGGTTTAAAGATGTTAAAAGAGAAAAACCAAAGGGATCTTATCCGGCTAGAGATTTAGCTGGTATTTGGTCAACGGCACCTTTTTTACATAATAACTCCGTCCCAACACTTTGGGATTTACTTCAAAAACCTGCACAGCGACCTAAGATATTTAGAGTGAAGTTAAGACATTTTGATCCAGTTAAAGTGGGATTAAAAAATCATAATAAAGATTTAGAAAATTGCTATCCTAAAAGTAAACGCGATTACAAAACTGATCATCATCAATGCCGCGATACAAGTGAAGTGGGAAGTTCTAATTTAGGTCATGATTTTGGAACAGATTTAAATGATAGTGAGAAATATGACCTTATTGAATATCTAAAAATCATTAAACCTTTCGAAGAAGAGAGAGCTCCTGCAAGTGTTGCAAATGGTGAAAAACCAGAAACGCCATTTTTAGATGAGTTTGATAATATTTTGCTTGGAAAAATTCCACTCATTGGGAAATGGTTAGAGAAAAAAGATTTTTTAAAGCATAGGCTTTTAACATTTAAAAAATGGGTTTCAAAAGCTCCTGATCAAATGTTTGAGGAACTAAGAAAATATAGACCTCTAGCCTTTGTTTCAAGAATGCCCATTAAGAATTTTGGTGCCGAAAATACTGGACTTGTAATTGTAAGTCGCCACAAAGATGTAATTGAAGTTTTAGAAAATCCAACTGCATTTTCAGTTAGACATGTTGGGTATAAGCTCTCTCCACTTGGAGGACATATGCTTGGAACTGATATGACAGAACTCAATACTGTTGAAAAACCTTGGCTCAGAAAATTAATACCAAGATCTGATTATGGTAAAATTGCTCAACTTATCACTCAATACACTAATGAAAGTTTTAAAGAAATTGAAAAGGCACAAGCAAATTCAAAAAGATTGAGAATGAATATTGTAAATGAACTGGGAAGAAAAGTTTCCGCGAGGCTATTTAAAAATTATTTTGGCTTTTCTGGCCCAACATTAGAGCACCTATATAAATGGTCTTATTGGATTCAAAAAGACACTTTTAGAAACCCGACCAACAAAACCAAGGTACGTGAAGAAGCAATGAAGATTGAATTAGAACTATTAGCTTTTATGAATGATTATATTGCAAAACTAGAAGAAGATTTAAAGAAAAATAAAAATCAGCCCATTAATAATACTATTTTAGAGAGAATGATTCTCTCAGAAGAAATTAAATCAGGGAAAATAAAAAAAGATAGAATCGCTCTTAATATGATTGGAATGTTAGGTGCAAGCATTGATACTATTCAAATTGCTTTAGTTAAAAGTGTTGAGTTTTTTATTAAGAATCCTGAAATTCTAAAAGAGGCAGCAGAAATTGCAAAATCAGGAGATACACATACACTTCAAAAATATGTGATGGAGTCTCTTAGGTTGAATCCTGCGAGTCCACTACTTATTAGATACACTGAAAAAGACACGAAAGTAGCAGAAGGGACAAATCGAGAAGTCGTAATTCCAAAAGGAACGAGTATTTTACTTGGAACTTATTCCGCTATGAGAGATATTGAAGTTGTTAATGACCCTTATAAATTTGACATCAACCGCCCAGAAAGTAATTATTTTCTCTTTGGCCACGGTCATCATAAATGCTTAGGTGATAGATTAGGTGAAGTTGAACTTGGCATAATGATTTCTGCTATTATTCAAAAGTCGAATTTAAAATACTTCAACGAAGATAAGAAAAAAGAGCTTATGCCTGAGCAACGTTTTATTGAATATGATGCGAAGAGCTTATAATGTTTTCATTAATTTCGAATAACTAAATTTTAGGCACAAAAAAAGACCACAATGTGATCTGAGTTTGTATGGTAAATGGCGGGAGCGGCTCCACTTGAACCTCTTGATATCTCATTTAAATAATTGATACTAGAGCGCCGTAATCACTCACCATCCTACAAGACTTGTTCGACTTATTGCTATTTTTTTAAATTAGTTCTTTATTTGAATGTGTTATTTGTCTCTAAAGAAAAGTTTGAGTTCATCTATGAAGAAATTGACTAGAGCATTATCTTGATCTTTTCGATATGTTGCGCAAATCGTGTAGCGGCCGAAACTTCTTTTATCTATACCCTTAATTTTGATTTCTTTAATCAGTTTATTATCCACCGCAAATTGGGCATTCCTATCTGGAAGAACGCAATATCCTAATCCTTTCTTACAGAAATTTGTAGCAGCTTCAAAACTACTTAGGTGAAAGATATTTCCTGTAATAATACTATTCATCCCTAAATATTGAGTAATTCCTAATCCTTCTCTTATATGGGCATTCACATCAGTAAAGATATTTTTTGTATTTAGATCCTTAAGAGAAATATTTATTTTCTTATCATTATAGTGGGTGAAGAACTTAAGATTTCCTGAGTAAATATTTTCAATATTGAGTTTCTTGTTTTCTAAAGGCTCTACAGTTAATGAGAGGTCTAAGTTCATTGAGAGGATATCATTTATTATCGGTGTAATTCTTCCAGTATTTATTGAGTATGATATTGAGTCATTTTTATTGATTACATTTTCTAAGATGGATGGCCAAATATGTGCCGCCAGAGTTTCATGTGTTCCTATTCTTATATTTCCGGCTAACTCTGTGTCCATATTATTTATCTGAGATTCGACACCATTTGTTTGACTTGTAATCGAACAAGCAAATTTATAGAGCAAAGCTCCTTCTTTGGTTGGTTTTACACCGTTCTTCGATCTAATTAATAACTTTTTATCTAAAGCAGCTTCTAAGGTCTTAATGGTGTGAGATAGAGTCGATTGGGTTAAACCGATCTGTTTAGATGCTTCTGTAATGTTTCCAACCTCTATAATAATCTTGAATGGGTGTAGCTTCTCTAGGTGATCTTTAAGTATTTGATTGTTCATTCTTTTATCCATCGTTTTTGTCGATTTTATATATCAAAAAATACAATTTTTCAATTCCTCATGTCTCATTTATATATTGATTATCTTAAAAATGGAGAAAATTATGACAAAAATTTGTACCGGTATTTTATTAATACTTATTTCAGCATCTTCTTATGCAACTAATGTAAAGAAAGTAAAAATTCATTTAGACCGTTTCTACTGCAAAAACTTAGAAACAGCCGTAGCTGTTCCTGAATTAATTAAAGATGTAAGGCATGGTAAAGTACTTCATACTTCTCCAAGTTATGGTTCATCGTATGATTGCTCTGAAGATTCCTTGTTAGAGGCTAGAAAATATACTGACTATGAAGGTTATTTATACGGAAACTTTCGTGTAGGTGTTACATTTGTTAACGAGCGAAAGTGTACTGGGGGCAGCTGGGGAGTATGTTGGGATTTACCTGTAATCTACAAACAAACCAAATACTCTCTTGAAATTGGACCATTTTCAAAAATGATTCACCTTGGGGCTTACTCTGAATACCACTCAGGATGTTCACCGGATTCACACTCCCATCCCTGTAAAGAAAAAAGGTAGATTATTATGAAGCAAATTTTTATTTTATTTTTGATTTTAAACTCTATAAATAGTTTCTCTGCCACACCAGAAGAAAATTTAAAATCTTTAGGTATTAAGCTTTCAGCACCACCTAAACGCTTAGGTAATTATGTACACTTTACTAGAAGTGGAAATACTATTTATCTCGCTGGTAAAGGTCCGAGCTTACAGACAGGTGGTTACATGCAAGGTAAGCTCGGTAAAGATTTATCAATTGCTCAGGGACAGAAAGCAGCAGAGTTAACTATTATAAACCAACTAGGCATACTAAAGTCTGCCATTGGAGATCTAAGTAAAGTAAAGAAAGTTCTTAGAGTCAGTGTTTTTGTAAATTCAACAGACAGTTTTACAAAACATCCTTCTGTCGCTGACGGAGCCTCAAATTTTTTAATTAAAGTGTTTGGTAAAGATATTGGACAGCATTCACGAACGGCTGTGGGATCTAATTCCCTCCCTATGAATATACCAGTAGAAATTTCACTTATTGTTGAAGTTAATAATTAAAAAGGAATAAAAATGAAACAACTTTTGACTCTTGTAATTATGCTTTTTTCTACTGCCTCATTTGCTCAGTACATACCACGTGATATTGTTTCTAAAATGGATAGAGAGGATCTTGATGTTAGAGAAACTACTAGAAATTTCGATTATGGTGTCACTAGAGGTAATTCTAGATATAAGCCAGAATTAAGATGCTCATCTACTGGTCGTTGGGGATATTCTTGTGAACCCACAGGGGTTATTGTATATCAAGATGAATATGGACGGATCATATATCATTCGGGACATAATCCAAGAGCTAGCAGGTATTATTGCCATTCGTGTGGCGGCCGTTAATACAAAACTCAAAGTTTAAGTCAGATCTCTTTTAGATAAAACGTCTATATGATTTACCTATGTAAGTAATAGTACACACCGGTGTAAGCAGATAATCTAAATTAAAAGAAAACGCATATGATTCCTGACTTGACCTCGATGACTAGCCTGCTATCATAATTTCGCAAAATGTCGTAGAGAACGAATCGGTTCATTAACTAAGCTTTAAATTTATATATGGATTTATTAAAGTATTGATCACTTCGTTATCAGCTTTTAGTTTCGAAATTAATTTTAGAATTGATTGAGCGTGAACCCTTGAACCTTTTTAAACCCCAGAAACAAAAAAACAAGCTCAAAGGCTTGTAATTTCGGTAATCTGAATGCCCAAAAAGGGTTCGAAAATGGCGGGAGCGGTTCCACTTGAACCTCTTCATTCTCATACTAAACCATTGATATTAGGAGGGTGCTTTTCACTCACCACATCGATTTCGTGTTATCTCAGATGATATGTAGTGACTTCTAGTGATCTTAGACTACCTGACTAGTCAGAGGTATTAGTTTGGACCTGGATAGAAGAGTTGTTTTAATGTACTGTCCTTCGTTGGGAAACCGTACTTATCTGGAAAGTCACCCGTTCGATGAAGCGTCCCGTGCATACGATCCCAAAATGAAAAAACCGTTGCAAAGTTACAGTACGACATTTTAGATGAGTGATGCCAATGATGATCACAAGGTGTAATAAAGATGGATGAAACAATAGCTTTTACTTTACTGTCCTTTGGGAAATCAAAAGGGGAGTGACCCCAGAAATTAATCATAAGGCCTATAGAACCTACAAATAAAATACATGCAGGATCAAGGGCAACAAAAGTCGCAGTACCTATTAACCACCAATAAAGCATCATAAAATGTGAAAGAATCGAGTTTCGAGGTGTCTTTAGGATGTCTAAGTTTTCAGGAGCATGGTGAACCTTATGAAAATTCCATATGAATGTTCTACTGTGGAATAAGCGATGATTCCAATACCATCCATAGTCGAGGAGAGTATGGAAAAGGATCGTCCCTGGCCAACCAAAATCAACAGTGCCCTTTAACTCAGGTACGATTAAGTCTAAGAGTTTATATAAAAGTAATACATTAAGTAAGGGAAGTACAAATGAGTGCATTGCTAAGCTTGTGATGTCTAGTTCCCAGTCTGACTTAGTACGTTTTAAAAATTGAATTTGACTCTTTTTCGTTATTAAAGTGAGCACTAAGAGCATAAATAGAAAACTATATAGAACTATCTGCATTATTTGCATATTAACCTTGTCTGTAAGTAAGTTGAGAGGAAGAGTCTACAAACTTTAGTATTTATACTCAAGAGGTGCTGTAAAGATTATATATTTCAATGTAAAAAGCTTTGCTTTGTAGTACTTCGTAGTCCTTTCGAAAATTTACTCAACAAAATAAATAGTTTAGGGCTGTCTCACCCCCTCCACCACCACGGCAATGCGCGTTGTCTTTAACAACGGCTCTATTTGTATTAGTAAAGTGAAATGAAAGAAACTGCTTTATTAATTATTGATGTTCAAGAAGGTTTTGATGACCCTTATTGGGGGGAGAGAAATAACCTGGATGCTGAAATTAACATTTCTAAAATTTTAAAGTATTGGAGAGAGCAGAAGAGGCCAATCTTTCACATACAGCATTGTTCCCTGGAAGAAGAATCTCCATTAAGAACAGATAAACCAGGAGTCGAGTTTAAAGAGGAAGTCACACCTCTTGATGGTGAGCTGATTATCAAAAAAAATGTTAATAGTGCTTTCATTGGGACTCAGTTAAAAGAGAATTTGGATAAAAGTAAAATTAAAGATTTAGTAATCGTTGGATTTACCACTGACCATTGCGTTTCAACAACGACAAGAATGGCTGGAAACTTTGGATACAATGTAAAACTAGTTGAAGACGCAACAGCTACATTCTCAAGAAAAGGCCCCGATGGAATTCATTACACAGCGAATGAAATTCACAAGATTCATCTGGCCAGTTTGGATAGAGAGTTTTGTGAAGTTATTAAAACGGAATCAATCATTAGTTAACGAAATAATGAGGCTCTCAC
>CAYGTU010000069.1:0-14630 GCA_964352945.1 uncultured Bacteriovoracaceae bacterium | reverse complement strand
ACACCCCACCCAATTACACCTACCTAAAATTATCTAAAATGATATCAATCAATATTTATCACACTATATAGATAAAGAAGAAATTGTTTATGATGAAAGTGAAACGCAAATCGAGACAGATTCTATAAATAAAATCTTAGTTGAAGAATCCAATTCTAAAATTCAAAACTTTATTTATGTTGAGGGTACTGCTACTGAAAAAATTAATGACAGAATATACCTCGAACTAGTGCTAATTCATTTATCAAATCGTGAAGTGTATTTTTTCCAAAATAAAAGCTCCGTATTAAACGGAGCTATTGAAGGCCCATATTTTGATGAGCTAATAAAATCTTTAAAAATTAGCTTTTAGAACTTTTGAAAATCTTCATCTTATCAACTAAAAAACTAATCAGTTCTTCATCTGAAGCGAAAACATCTTCAACAAGATCATGAGTTAAGAGAAAGTCTTTAACTCTATAAGCGATATTATGAAGAGATTCCATTAAGTATAGACCACTTAATGACTCTCCATTAAATGCTTTAATAATTTCTTTTCTCGCATGGTTGTACATTTCTGTTTCAGTGATGTCTTCAGTCCCTTCATCAATACCAAACTTATCTTCAACTTCTTCAATTGCTTGTAGTCTAATATCTTCGTCAGTAGAAAAACTAACACCTAATTCAGTAGCTAAAGCTTCAATCAATGCAGCTCTATGATCTACTCCATATTCAATTATTTCTTTTTCGGTAAGGTGGTTCACAAGATGGCTTGCTAGAGCCATAAGTGTTTCAAAATCAGTTCTCATTTAAATGTCCTAATTCATAAATTGCAATTCTGCTAAATTCTAACCCAGATTCATGGCATAAAACAAGAAATTATCTGCTAAATTTAGACATTATTTTTTGCGCAATGCTGTTTACAGCCTCTCGCTCGCCTAAAATGTAAATGCTCGTGGTGAAAATGATCAACACTCCGACTGATGAAATTACTAAAGAAAAAGATTTTTGAAAAAATAAATCACCCAGATAAATGTAGTCCTGAATATAACTCATTGCAAGAAAAGCTAGTGCCCCTCCTCCAATTATTTTGAATATTCTTAGATTGAAGAAAAAATTAAAAGGCAATTCTAAATACTTTTTTAATGAAAAAGAGAGGATCAAAACATTAATAAAAATTGAAATACTTGTTCCTGCTGCTAATACTGGAAAACTATATTTTTTTACTAATAATAGACTAAAAATTACATTAAAAGCAATTGATACAATAGATGCAATCACAGGAACCATCTGTCTATCTATCGCATAAAGAGTGGGTACAAAAATTTTATAAAGCCCGTAAAACGGAAGCCCACAAGTGTATATAACTAATAAAATACTTGTGTTCAAAGTATCAAGTTCTAAAAATTTTCCTCTTTGAAAAACCAATGAAACTATTAAATTATTATTTAAAAAAATAACCGCCATTACAGGAATAATTAAAAGAAAAGATAGAAAAAAACTATCGGATAAATGTTTTTTGGCGGATTCAATTTCACCTGCTTTATATGATTCACTAAAATGAACTAAATTAGAATTGCCTATAGAAACGCTGAGTATTCCCACAGGAAACTGAAAAAGCCTAAAGGCATAACTTAACCAAGAAACGGCTCCCACAACTGTGGATGTAGCAAGAATAGTATTTACGATAAGATTAATTTGAGTAGCTGCAAATCCTATTAGACCAGGGCCAAGCTTTTTAAAAACTTCTTTGGTATGGGAATTAATTAAATTTCTAGGTAGCTCAAACTTATAACCCGCTTTTAGTAAAAGTGGAAATTGAACAAATGCTTGAACTATTCCTCCAATTAATACACCTACTCCAAGGGAGTAAATGGGATTACTTCCCTGCGAAGAAAGATACTGTGATCCAAAAATCATTATAATAATCATAGTTGCATTAAAAAAAGCTGGTGCCAGGGATGGCAGAAAAAATATTTTCAGTGAATTCAAGGCGCCCATGAAAAGTGCTGCAATTGAAACAAAAAATAAAAAGGGTGACATCCATTTTGTAAGATTGACTGTTATCAATAATTTTTCTGGATCATTCACAAATTCTGGAGCAACTAAACTAACAATTTCGTTTGCATATATATAAGTTAATCCACCTAATCCAAGAGTAATTAAACTCAATAAATAAAATAGATTCCATAAAAGTTTTTTAGCACTTTCTTCACTCTCCATTTTCGATTTCACAAATGTTGGAACAAAGGCTGCTGAGAATGCACCTTCAGCAAATAGATCCCTCAGCATATTGGGAATTCGATACGCGACCAAGAACGCGTCTGTGAGCCCTGATGCACCAAAATACATGGCCATCACTTGTTCTCTCACCAATCCAAGCAGCCTACTGCAAAGCGTCGCTACTGCCATTTTGAGCATAGAAGAGAAAACTGCAAATGTAGATTTATTGCTATGAACCAATATTATTTGCCTATTTTACTAATATTTAATTGTACGCTGCGTACTTTAATATGTTAAACCTACTGGAGACAAAATCAAACTATTATTAATGAAAAACCTTTTAAGGAGAGACTAAAAGATGGATGCAGTAAACAGTTATTACTCATGGAGTCCGATCATCGCTATGGCGGGATTTTTCTTTGCTATGACTACGTACAGATGGGTTGTTAAACAACCAGCTGGTAACGCAAAAATGACAGAGATAAGTGGTCTTATTGAATCTGGTTCAATGACTTTTTTAAAGAAAGAATACTCATATTTAGTATTATTTCTAGTTGTTGTTGCAGGATTAATTGGATGGAAACTAGGACTTAACACTTCAATTAGCTATCTTTTTGGTGCACTAACTTCAATGTTATGTGGTTACATCGGAATGAAAGCAGCAACTAAAGCTAACGTTAGAACAGCTCAAGCAGCTAACGAAAGCGGCCAAGGTAAAGCACTATCAGTTGCTTTCTTTGGTGGATCAGTTATGGGAATGACTGTTGCTTCACTTGGATTATTCGGTGTTGCTATTGCTTATAAATATTTAACTAATCAAACAACTATTGAAGCTCTTAACGGATTTGCAATGGGTGCTTCATCTATCGCATTATTCGCAAGAATCGGTGGTGGTATCTATACTAAAGCTGCAGACGTTGGTGCTGACTTAGTTGGTAAAGTAGAAGCTGGTATTCCAGAAGACGATCCAAGAAATCCTGCAACAATCGCAGATAACGTTGGTGACAATGTTGGTGATACTGCTGGAATGGGTGCTGATATTTTTGAATCTTATGCAGGTTCAATTATCGCAACTATGTTTATTGGTTCAACTCTAACAGCTGCTTCAAAGTCTGTTGTAATACTTCCAATTGTAATTGCTTCAATTGGTTTAATAGCTTCAGTTATCGGAATTCTTTCAATGAATCTTTTAAAGAACTCTGATCCAGCTAAAGCATTAAGAAATACTCCAATTATTGGATTAGCTATTCTTTTTATTGGTTCTTATTTTGCTGTTGAAATGTCAGCGTTTACTGTATTTCCTTACGCAATGGGACCTTTTTATGCCATGGTAATCGGATCACTTTCTGGTTTATTCATTGGTTTTATTACTGAGTACTATACTTCTGGTGATTTCAATCCTGTTAAAGGAATTGCAATTGCAGGTAAGACTGGACCAGCGACAAACATCATCGCAGGTATTGCTGTTGGTATGTATTCATGTCTTGGACCAATCCTAGTTATTTGTATTTCAATTTACTTTGCAAATTACTTTGCTGGTCTATACGGAATTGGTATTGCAGCTGTTGGTATGCTTGCAACTACTGGTGTAACAATGACTGTAGATGCTTACGGCCCAATTTCTGATAATGCTGGTGGAATCGCAGAAATGAGTAAACTAGGTCCAGAGGTAAGAGCTATCACTGATGGTCTAGATTCAATTGGAAACACAACTGCTGCAATCGGAAAAGGATTTGCAATCGGTTCTGCTGCTCTTACAGCTTTAGCAATGTTTTCAGCATATGCAGCTGCAGTTAATTTAGAGTCTATTAATATTATGGAGCCTAAAGCAGTTATCGGATTATTTCTTGGTGGAGTTATTCCATTTTTCGTTGGTGCAAATACAATGAACTCTGTTGGTAAAGCAGCTCAAGAAATGGTTGAAGAAGTTAGACGTCAGTTTAGAGATATTCCTGGAATTATGGATGGATCTGGAAAACCAGATACAGAAAAATGTGTTGAGATTGCAACAACTGCGGCATTAAGAGAAATGATGCTTCCAGGTTTAGTTGCAGTTTCATCTCCAATTCTTGTTGGTTTTCTTTTAGGTAAAGAAGCTCTAGGTGGAATGCTTGCTGGTGCAACTACTACAGGTGTTTTACTTGCTTTATTTATGTCAAATGCTGGTGGTGCTTGGGATAATGCTAAAAAAGCAATTGAACAAGGTCATATTGAAGGTGAGAAAAAAGGTACTGAGGCTCATAAAGCTGCAGTTACTGGAGATACTGTTGGTGACCCGTTCAAAGATACTTCAGGTCCAGCAATGAACATTCTAGTAAAACTTATGTCAATTGTTTCACTAGTTATTGCTCCACTTTTATAATTTAAAATTAAATTACATACAAAAAAAAGGCCCCGAATTTCGGGGCTTTTTTTTATTTACATTTTTGACTTAACTTAGGTTTTGTTTGTAGAAAAGCTTTCCAAGCAGCTTCACCATCTGATCCATGATCAGCACAGAATGCTTCTGGAGTTGGCTTACCTTTCTTATTCGTTTTACGTTTTACTTGTTTACCTTTAGAAGCTCTATGAACTCCTCTAAGGCATCTACATTTTTTTCTTTCACAAGAATTTTTTGGCATGTCTTTACATCGAACACCATTAACCTCAAAAGAGAATGCATTTAAACTTAACATTAATCCTAACAATAAAAATAATTTCATGATTTACCTCTCTATATTAAATTCTATTCTTCAGTTTCTGATTCATCTATTCCTGGCAGAGCTGAATTTGAAAAACCTGAATTAGGTGCGCCTGAACTACATGAGCTTAATTTAGAAGTTAACTTTTGGCATCTCTTACCACCAGCTTTTCTCGCACAAACTTTTTCTTGTTTACGCTTAATACGCTCGCACTTTTTAGCAGGATCTCCTCCACCAGAATTTGGATTCTTTGATTTCCAATCACTTTTAAATTGGCCTCTAGCAGATTTCCATTCTTCTTTTCCACCACCCTTTTCACAAACATCTGCCTTCGCAGTTAACTTTGCGCATTTCCTTGAACCACTTTTTTTTCCACATACTTTATCTTTTCTAGCTTTAATTTTTTCACAATCAAATGCATTCGCATTTAATGAAAAAAACATTGCTGATAAAAGAATACTTAAAATTGTAATTGATTTCATTTAATCTCCTGAGGTGAAAATTGATTACTCTTCATTATCGGTCAAAAATGCTATTTATTTCTAAGAATTTTTGGCTTTAAAACATATCAATAACTTACATTAATTAGATAATTTAATTACCTATAAAAATAGTGGGCACTTTTTGTCCAAATTAATGCTATTTATTTCAAGTACTTTACCAATTGCGCAAGGCCCAAAAAGCCTAAATGCCCCATTATTACTGACATCTGCTTACCTATAAGCAAGTTTTATTTAGAATAATAATGGTGCTTTATAGGGGCACTTTTGGATATTATGTCTTTAGCAGAAGGCTTGTAAGCCGGACTTGGGAGCAAAGGATTTGCTCAAATACAACACACAAATTTTTGCCAGGAAGGCACCCCAAGGAAGCTTATATAAAAAATTGAACAAGGACTGTTCAATACGAGACAAAGGAGGTCCCAAATGTTTATCGCAGTGGCCGTCGAATCTAAGAAGCATCCCAAGAATCAAAACGATTACACTATCTGGTTTTTAAAAACAACCAGTGACGGAAGTGTTATTGGTATTGGGAAAAAGTCAAAAGAGGAACTAGTAAAGAACCTTTTTGAAAACTACAAAAACACAGGAGAAACACATTGGCGTTGTTTTAAAAAAGATGCAATGAAATCTACTCCCATCGAGTTGACCGATTTCATTGGTAAAAATCATTTTGAAAACACGCACTTTGGTAATCTCCCAACGCTTGAGGAGTTCCAGCGAACACTACAAACGCTCGAAATGAATTTAGAATTAAAACGAATAGCATAAAGTT
The DNA here is from genome assembly GCA_964352945.1 of uncultured Bacteriovoracaceae bacterium. Taxonomy (GTDB): domain Bacteria; phylum Bdellovibrionota; class Bacteriovoracia; order Bacteriovoracales; family Bacteriovoracaceae; genus CAYGTU01. The sequence continues at coordinate 8,472 of CAYGTU010000069.1, read as the reverse complement.
GAAGCTGAGTTGAACTAGCAAAACGAAAAAAAGAAGGGCCACATTTGTGGCCCTTTCTTATTATTGAATTTTATTTTCTTCTGTTATTTCTTTTTTTTCTATTTCTTTATTTAAATCTTTTTCTAAATTTTTTATATTTAGCTTTTTTACTTGAACTAAACCATCAATAGCAATCTCTTTAAACTTTTCTGAAGTTGCATTGAAATTTGATTTACTTTCAACTTGATTATAAAGATCTTGCGCAAAAATACTCACTGAACTTAATACTAAAATAGATACTATCATTTTTTTCATTCAATACTCCTATAAATCGATTGCTTTAAATCTTTTGTTCATATTATTTAGTCTTTTTGCTGTCATATTACCTTTTTTTGATTCATTCAAAGTTGTAATTGAAACCATTGCATCGAATTCATTTTTTGAACTTGGTAATGTTGTATAATGCAATCTTATTAATTGATCATCAGTTTTCATTTTTACACCATGCTTTTTTCTTTGATAGATTGTACAAAGAGAAAGATATTCTACTTTTGAAGATCCTTTACCTTCTACGAATAATAAAGAACCATCATCAGATGCAGCTACTTTCATACTTGGACTATATGGAATTTCAGAAGCATCAACCTGCGAAATTGATTGTGTACTTTGCACTATCTTATAAAGAGGTACTCTAAAACTTCTCTTTGGAAAAAATCCTGAATTACCACAAGATAGAACCGAAATTTTTTCGGCCATTGATACTTTACCTTGCTCCTCTAGTTCATCGTGTTCTTGTCCTAAGCAGTTTTCACATACTTCTACTTTTGATACGTCATCAATATTTACGATTTCATTTACTGATTCTTCACTTATTTTAAGTAATTCGCTCGCAAATTCTTTAAAGTTATCTTCTTGATCAGATACTAATTTTTTATACTCTTCTGATTCTTCACCATAAATTATCTTTGAATCAACTAAACTCAATTGATTACCATAAACTTTCTTTTGTAATTCCCATTGAGATCTTTTTAATTCATTTTTTTTGCTAATTAATTTTCCTCTCAAATTGTGATTTTTGATTTTTTTGATAATCGTTGCTCTTTCAGCAAGTAGATCTTCAAAAGCAAATGCTGAAAAGGAAACACTGATTAGTGTTATTAATACAAATAAATTTCTCATCTCACTCTCCCAAGTTAATTTAATCCACCTTTTATTAAGCAACACCGATGCCAACGAGAAACGACATAAGTATCCGAAATATGGTCTTCATAACGTGTAAACTCTGTGACTTGTATAGTCTATTGACAGCACTGTGAGTTAATCGGAGTGCATTATATAAAAGCAAGATAGAGATTATCAGTATTTTACAGGTTTTCTATGATGGTTAAAAATGGGAGAATCCTTCTTGTTAAAAGCATCAATTAACTAAGGATAGATATGAAACCTTTTATTGTTTTTTCAGACGGTTGTGACAAAGAAATTTTTGATATGGCATTAGCTGCAAATGAATTTGAAGTTTATCCAGAGCCAAAAGTTTCTCAAGATAAATTAAAAGAATTACTTCCTAAAATAAATGGCCTGGTAATTAGATCAGCAACAAGCCCAAATAAAGAAATGATTGATAATGCTCCCAATTTAAAATACATCATCAGAGCAGGCGAAGGTACAGATAATATAGATAAAGCTTATTGCCTAGAAAAAGGAGTTAAAGTCTCTAATACCCCTGGAGCCAATAATAACTCAGCTGCTGAACATGCTCTTGCTTTAATGATGACTACTTTAAGACATACAGCTAATGCTAATCAAAGCATGCATGCAGGTAAATGGGATAAGAATGCTTTTACTGGAAATGAACTAACAAATAAAACTATTGGTATAATGGGCTTTGGCCGAATTGGACAATTACTTTGTAAGCGTCTAGCTGGATTTGATCCGAATGTATTGTTTTATGATCCATTTATTCAAAAAGCAGATTTCCCATATGCTAAAAAAGTAGAAACACTTGAAGAATTATTCTCAAAGTGTGATGTCATCTCTATCCACACTCCACTATTAGAACAAACTCGTGGAATTGTTGATTATGCCCTTCTAAGCAAAATGCAACCCCATGCAGTTTTAATAAATGCTGCTCGTGGTGGAATTGTAAATGAGGAAGATTTTTATAAAATAATGAAAGAAGGAAGAATTAAAGCAGCTGGTTTTGATGTCTTCTCAAGTGAACCCTTGGCTGAAAATAGCAATCTACGTTCATTAAATAATTTAGTTCTAACACCTCACTTAGGTGGCTCCACTGAAGAAGCCCAACTAAGAGTTGGCGAAATGGCTTTACATCAACTTAAAGAATTTTTTATTGATAATAACCTTTTAAATGAAGTGAGATCTTAATGAAATCAATTGCCATTATAGGTGCCCAATGGGGAGATGAAGGTAAAGGTAAAATTACCGACTATTTAAGTGCTAAAGCTGATTATGTCGTAAGATATCAAGGTGGAAACAATGCTGGTCACACCATTATTGTAAAAGGTGAAAAAACAGTTCTTCACTTAATTCCTTCTGGAGTTCTTCATGATCACTGTGTATCAGTAATTAGTCATGGAGTTGTTTTTGATCCAAAGGCTTTTTTTGTAGAATTTGAAGAAGTATCGAAAAAGATTAATTTATCTCCTAAGAATTTAAAAATCTCTTCTCATTTAAGCATTATCACAAGTTATCATAAAATTCTTGATGCTAATCGTGAAAGTAAGGGAACTGTTAAAATTGGTACTACTGGTAAAGGTATTGGTCCAGCTTATGAAGATAAGATTTCTAGAAAAGGTTTATGTCTTTCTGATTTAATGGATAAAGATAAATTAAGATCTAGACTTGAAGTTTCATTTGCAGAAAAGAAAAGCTTATTTGATACATATTATAAAATAGATTACCCATCAATTGATGAAGAAGTTGAAGCCCTATACTCTTATGGACAAAAGCTAGCTCCTTATATGTGTGATACTTTTAAACTACTTGATGATGCAATTGCTCAAAATAAAAATATCCTTTACGAAGGTGCTCAAGGGGTTTTACTTGATGTTGATTATGGTACCTATCCCTTTGTAACGAGTTCTAATACTGGTTATGGTGGAATCATCAATGGCGCTCGAGTGGCAAACGGAAAGGTTGATGAAGTTTTAGCTATTGTTAAAGCTTATACAACTCGCGTAGGTGAAGGACCTTTTCCAACTGAACTATTTGATGCTACAGGTGAACATATTCAACAAAAAGGTCATGAGTTTGGTGCAACAACTGGTCGTAAAAGAAGATGTGGATGGCTTGATCTTCCACTTTTAAAATATTCTGTTAAATGCGCTAATTTAACTTCAATCGCATTAACTAAATTAGATATTCTTTCAGATATGGATGTACTTAAAGTTTGTACTTCTTATGAATATGAAGGAAAGACTTATGATAGTGCGAGTGCGGGAATGGATTTATCTAAAGTAACTCCAATCTATACTGAGATGAGACCATTTAAAGATGATTTTAAATCAGACTTTAGTCCAGAGTTAAAAGAATACTTAAAAAAGATTGAAGATTATCTTGGTGTTCCAATTGGTGTAATTGCCTATGGTCCGGAGAGATCAGAAATTAAATTTCAAAAAGATTATTTCTAATAAAGTAAAGGGAAGCAAGAGCTTCCCTTTACCCCCTAAAATAAAAGTTCGTAAATTGCTAAAGTGAACCTTAACAATTCGAAAATTATTCTAAGTAGTTTGACTGTAAAAGCCCTCATTGCGAGGGCTTTTTTTATATCTGCAATATTGATATTTTTTTACTGAACAAACTCTCCAAAGAGTTGTCCATTTTTGAATTCAGTACACAAAACACTTCTGATTGTATTATGCATATCTTGATCTGTTTTTACTTTTATAGAAATATAATTTGAAGTGTAACCAACAGCAAATTCACCTTTATTTTTTTCAAAGAGAACTTCTGAAGTTTTCCCCATCATATTAAGAGAAAACCTTGCTAACTTTTCTTCACCTAGAGCGATGAGTGTTTTCACTCTTCTTTTCTTCACTTCATTTGTAATATGATTATCTGCTTTTGCTGCAGTTGTTCCTTTTCTCTTTGAATAGGGAAAAACATGAAAGTGAGTTATGGGTAGAGTTGAAAGTAGTTCATAGGTATTTAAAAACTGCTCTTCCGTTTCGCCTGGATAACCAACAATGATATCGGCACCAATAGAAGTTTGTGGAAACTTTGCTTTTATCTTAGAAATTATTTCCTTATAAAAAGCCACATCATATTTTCTTCTCATTGAGGTTAAAATATCATCGTCACCCGATTGCATCGGTACATGAAAATGATCCATATATTTATTGGAATTATATAAAAGTTCTAAAAGCTCATCTGTAATTGTATTTGGCTCTACTGAACTTAATCTTAATCGCTTTAAACTTTCAATATCAAGAATTTCAGAAATTAAATTTGTGAGTTTTTCACCAGAAGTACTTTCGTATTCCCCAATATTCACTCCGGTTAAAACAATCTCTTTATAACCTTGATCAACTAAATCCATTGCTTGATTCTTTGCTTCTTCTACAGAAATTGCGCGAGACCTTCCACGAGCAAAAGGAATTATACAAAATGAGCAAATATAATTACATCCATCTTGAATTTTTAAAAAGGCGCGAGTATGTGAATCAGCTGGGCTTGTAGCCGATCCCCAAAAATCATTTGATTTATCAATTTTTACAATTGTGTCTTGATCTTCATCTAAATAATCAAAAACTTTATATTTTTCGCTGGTTCCAAGAATTAAATCTATCCCCTGCATTTTCTGAATGGTCTCTGCTTCCATTTGCGCATAGCATCCAGCTACAACTATTTTTGCTTCGGGTGAAGTTTTTTGGGCCTTTCTGATTAAATTACGACAAGAAGAATCGGCTCCATCTGTGACCGTACATGTATTAAGGAACACTACATCGCTCGGTTGCTCGAAATCTACTATTTCATAGCCTCTCTCAGCGAATCCCTGAGCAATAGAGCCTGATTCCGAGAAATTCAGACGACAACCTAGAGTATGAAATGAAACCTTTTTCATGGTCAATTTACCTTATTTAAAGTTCCCTAAACTAAACAAAATTTCGCCATTGGGCAAGTCCTCTGTAGAGATTATAGACTTCAAAAATCTCTTGTTTTTAATTCATTTTCTAAGTTGACAGATTTTATATAAATCTATAAATTGAGACCTACGTTTTTGGATACACGTGGTTGCGTAGCTCAGTTGGTTAGAGCATCTCCCTTTTAAGGAGAGGGTCCTGTGTTCGAGTCACAGCGCGATCACCATTCAAAACGTAAATGACCGCATACGGATAATGCTCCCATCGTCTAGCCCGGTCCAGGACATCGCCTTTTCACGGCGGTAACAGGGGTTCGAATCCCCTTGGGAGTACCAATTTTATAATAAAAAAAAACCTCAAGTAATTGAGGTTTTTTTATTTCTATTTTTTTATTAAATTTAATTCTCTAAAATATATTGAAAAATTAAAGGCGCAACAATAGTAGCATCTGATTCAATAATAAATTTTGGTGTTTCAATAGCAAGTTTTCCCCAAGTGATTTTTTCATTGGGAACTGCTCCGGAATATGAACCATAACTAGTAGTTGAATCTGATATTTGACAGAAATATGACCAAAGAGGAACATCTTCTTCCATATCTTGATTAAGCATTGGAACAACACAAATAGGGAAATCCCCTGCTATCCCACCACCAATTTGGAAAAAGCCAATTCCCTCTTTGCCAGAATTTTCAATATACCAATTTGATAGATAAACCATATAATCAATACCACTCTTAACTAAAGTCGTTTCAAATTCTTTTTGAATACAGTAAGAAGCAAAAATATTTGCTGTAGTTGAATCTTCCCAACCTGGAACTATGATTGGTAGGTTTTTTTCACAAGCAGCAACAACCCAAGAATCCTTCGGATCTATTTCAAATTCATTTTTAAAATCATCTGACTTAATAATTCTATATAAATATTCATGAGGAAGTAGTCTTTCATTATTATCAGCTGCATTTTTCCATTCACGGTGAAGATATTTTTGAAATTTTCTAAAAGCTGTTTCTTCTGGAATACATGTATCCGTTAAACGATTAAAACCTTGCTCTAACAATTCTTGTTCTTGTTGTGGGGAAAGATCTCTATAGTTTGGAATTCTTTTATAATGAGTGTGAGCAATTAGATTCATTATATCTTCTTCAAGATTTGCACCTGTACAAGAGATAATTTGAACTTTATCTTTTCTAATCATTTCTGCAAAAATAACACCCAGCTCAGCTGTACTCATGGCACCTGCTAAAGTTACCATCATTTTTTTTCCACTCTTTAAGTGATCTACATATCCGCGAGCTGCATCTAAAAGTGCAGCAGCATTAAAATGCCTATAATTTTTTTCAATGAATTCTGTGATTGTTTTCAACCTAAGCCCCTAATAATATGTGATTAACCCACATGTTCTATCTCAAATATATCTGGCAGGCAACCAGCTGAATGCTTAATAATTTAAAAATCCAACATGATTTCAATTAGTTAAAGCCATTTCGGAGTGTTTTTGAGCTAAACTTCTGAGTAAAATACTCCGATAAAGTTTTACTGGAGTAACTATGAGTTCGGCTAAACATTTCTATTTAACTTTCAATCCCCATTTAAACTCAGGATATGAAAAAGAGTACACCCAGGCTCATGAATTTTTTGATCTTCTTCAAGGACTTGTTAAAAAAAATAAAAATTCAAGCGCCTACTGGGGAAAAATAATTGGAGCTGATAGAAAATCAAATCTAGATCTTCAAAAGTTTGAATCTGTTATTGCTGAAAATAATGCAAATGAATTAAGCACACATTTATACATTACTGACTTTAAAAATATTTGGGCCACTAAAGTGGTGTCTGTAAAAAATAGTATTACTAAAAAAAATAACTGCCTTCCTTTTTATGAAGGAAAGAATGTTGAGATATGGTTTGAAATAAGCGACATGATACTTTTAGAGTATAATCACGATGAAACTGCAAGTAAACTTTCTGAACTTTATATCGACAATGATTTTAATGATATTGTTATAAATGGACTTTCACCGTTTACGACTAAAATAAGTTATCCTGCAATTATTCAAGATATCGCTTGTGAACAATACTTTGATGAATTTGATACATCTGAAATATCTCATTTGATTTTAAGACCACATAGTGCCATCTATTCAAATGCCTTAGATAATGTACTTAGATGCCTTCACACTTATGTGTTTTCTGAACAGATGTACGCTAAGATTCCACATGCTGCTAAACTTGAAATTGAAGCCGCTGAACTTGATATGCTTGAGCATAGACATCATAATTTAAGAGGTATTGCTTTTAATTACTTAAAGGCGCTTGAAATAATTATGAATGATTTAGTTATTCATCATTTAAAGAGACTCGGAATGGGTGAGGACTTCTTTGTTGATCCTGAAACATCTCCTCCTCGATTATATACTCAACAAGAAAAAGACTACTATATTCCTATTAAAAGACATCAAAAGAATTTTTCAATTAATCAAATTATTTACTTTGTTGAAAGATGTGTAAATTCAAATCATATTAGCTTTAAAAAAGCATTCTCGGATCATAAGCAATTTATAAATTTTGTAAAAAAAGATCTGGGAAATTTTTTAAAAGAAAACCAATTCGTAAACATCAGAGGTATTTTGGCTCATAATAATTCTTCACTTGTAACTATTGAAGATGCTACTGCTATTAGAAATATCGTTTTGGGCGTTGGGTGCAAAGGATTAATCTGTAAATTATATCAAAGTTTTTATCCTGATTTATTTAGTAATCAAATTAAGGTAACATCTGATTATAATAAAGATGGGGATAAAGATTATTCAGCTAAAAGTAAAGCTCAAAACAAATTAAAACTTGTTAGCTAATGGTTGTGAATAATTTATCTAACAGCAAAATCGAAAAAATAATTTCTTATTTAAAAGAGAATAAAATTTCATTCAATACCGATACTCCAAATTCGATTGAAATCCCTGATGATATTTATCATAACTTAGGCTTTCACAAAAATGGTCAACTCCAAAAATTAGGGTTCATCCCAGATATTAATGAATCTATTCCGAATTACTATAAAGATAATCACAGAGGATTTGAGAATTTCAGAAAGATAGCAACCAAAATTTCAAAAGTACTAGGAGTTCTCTTTGGTCTTGGCATGCTCTACAGTCAGTTCTTCAAATAAAAAAGCCGGAAATTCTCCGGCTAATTATATTGTGTTAATTTATATATATGGATAAAGGATCAATTAATAAAGTTCTAATTCACGACCAAGATTTCTTTCTCTTATCGCTTTTAAAGCTTTTCTTAAATTTCTTTTTTGCTTAAATGTTAGTTTACGAGCGGGTGCAAATTCAAGGTTTCCAATTGATTCTGGTAATCCATAAGTATTGCTATCACCAAATACTACAA
>CAYGTU010000068.1:0-14652 GCA_964352945.1 uncultured Bacteriovoracaceae bacterium | reverse complement strand
AGTTTTGTTAGTTCAAATACATTTCTTTCACCGCAAATGGCAACAGCAACTGTCTCTCAAAAGAGTGAAACAGTTAGTACAAAGCCTTCAAAAGCAAAATCATATCATGAAATAACTTCTCCCTTTGTTGGAACATTTTATAGTTCACCAGCCCCAGGAAAAGATAATTATGTAAAGGTAGGAACGAAAATTTCTAAAGGAGCTCCACTTTGTGTATTAGAGGCGATGAAAATAATGAATGAAATTGAATCAGATGTTTCTGGTGAAATTGTAGAAATCTGTGTTGAAAACGAAAGCCTCGTTGAATTTGGACAAGTTCTTTTTAGAATTAAAGTATAATAATGTTTAAAAAAATATTAATCGCAAATCGCGGTGAAATAGCTATTAGAGTTTTAAGATCGTGCCGAGAGCTCGATATAAGTACCGTTTCAGTACATTCAACAGTTGATGAAGAATCTCTTCACGTAAAATTAGCAGATGAATCAGTTTGTATTGGTCCAGCAAAATCTATTTTAAGTTACTTAAACATGCCATCAATTTTATCAGCAGCTGAAATTACAAATGCTGATGCAATTCATCCAGGTTATGGATTTTTATCTGAGTCAAAAGAATTTGCACAAATGTGTGAGAAATGGAATATCTGTTTTATTGGTCCAAATACTGATTGCCTGGAAAAAATGGGCGATAAGATTATGTCTAAAAAAATTGCAAAAATGGCTGGTGTTCCAACCCTTGAACCGATTTACATTAATGAATTAACCAATGAGCAAATTGAAAAACAAGCTACAGAAATGATTTACCCTCTTCTTATAAAAGCTTCAGCTGGAGGCGGAGGAAGAGGAATGAAAAAAGTACATAATCATCAAGAACTTTTTTCTGCAATAAGTACATTAACTGAAGAAGCAAAGGCTGCATTTGGTGATGGCACATTATTTATTGAAAAGTATATTGAACAACCCAGACACATAGAAGTTCAAATTGTAGCAGATAAACATGGGAACATAGTTCATCTTTTTGAGAGAGACTGTACTATTCAAAGACGTTTTCAAAAGATTTTAGAAGAATCTCCTTCGGGAGTTTTAGATGATAAAACAAGAAATGATATTTGTGAAAGTGCAGTAGCTCTAGCGAAATATGTAAATTACGATTCAGTTGGAACAGTAGAATTTTTATATGATCTTGAAACAAAAAAGTTTTATTTCATGGAAATGAATACTCGAATTCAAGTTGAACACCCAGTTACAGAGCAACGATTTGGGATAGATTTAATCAAAGAACAGATTTGCATTGCTTCTGGAGCAAAATTGTCATTTAAACAAAAAGATATAGTTTCAAATAACCATGTAATTGAGTGCAGAATAAATGCAGAAGACCCAACAACGGGACTTCCAAGCCCAGGTTTAATTTCTCATTATCACAGACCTGGAGGTATGGGAGTTAGGGTGGATGATTTTATTTACACTGGCTACAATGTAAGCCCACATTACGATTCAATGATTTCAAAGGTAATAGTTGAGGCTAAAGATCGGAATCAGTGTATTACAAGAATGAAAAGGGCCTTGACTGAAATGGTCGTACAAGGCATTAAAACAAATATTCCAAAACATCTTCAGATTATGAGTGACCAGGACTTCATAGACAATAATTTCTCTACCAATTTTTTGTCGATCAAATAGGTTAAAATTAACATAAGTATCTAAAATAACTAGGAGTTTTTCTTGGAAGGACTGGAGTTAGCTCTATATCAAATAGAGGAAAAAAACTTTTTCGAGGCCGAAAATATATTACGGGGCATTATTAAAGATGACTCCAAGGATATTAGTGCAAAATTGTTAGCTTATGAAATTTTAATTGAAACAAAAATAAATATTAATGAAGAAATAAATACTTTTGTTTTAGAATTTGTAAATTTATTTACAAGTAATAATAAAACGAACCAAGCATTAAGCTATCTTAAAAAATTATATTCCATCACTCAAAAAATTTACATTCTTGATTTATCAGATGAGATTGCATTTAAATTTGGTCAAATTGGGGAATTAAAAGAAATTAAACTTAAGAAGTGCAAATACTTTTATAAATATAAATGCTCCGTAAGATTAAATGAGGAACTTCTAATTTGCTCAAAGCTGTTTAAAAACGAAATTAGTTTTAAGGAATTTCAAATTTTAAACTCAATGTTAGTTTATGATAAAAAACAATTCAGACTACTGATACGTACATTTGTTAAAGAGTATTTGTTGAAAACATCTTTAACAAAAAACGATAGCATAAAGCAAATCCTAAATACGATTATTACAAAAGCAAAAGAAACCTTCTTCCTTGATGAAGAGCTACTTCTTGAATTATATTTAATTGAAGTTGAGAGTGAGCTAGTTTCTCTAGACACATCAAAAATTATAAAAACCATTATTAAGCTTTTACTTGCAGAGCCTACGGATAATTTTAATGTACAAATTTCTATAATGTGTTTAGAAAGAGTAAGTTCTAAGTCAAAAGTAAATCTACTGGAATACCTAAAAACACTTAAAGAATTTAACTATCAATCAGAACTGAAATCCAATACGAGATTAAAATCAGTCGTTTCTCAAATCAACAAAGAAGAAGAAAAGAATGCACCATATTTTGCAGAACCGACAAGAATTAAAGTTAAATTTATTAGCGAAGATTCACTACTTTTACACACTGAGTTTGGAAGTGATCAATATAAACCAATTGATAAAACACTAATCATGAAAGACCTCTTTGAAAAAATTGGAAGTTATGAAGATCTACAAGACACGCAAAATATTCAGTTTGAGTTAATACAGAAAATTAAAAACGAAAATATTTTAATTGAAGATAATGAAGTCAGGTCTGTTGCTTATGATTTAATTGTTCTTTTTTTGGAAATGGAATTTTTTGAAGTAGTAAAATATGTTCTAGATAATTATGATGGAGGTGAAAAAGAATACCTGCAAATAGAATTCTATCTAAGATCAAAAGAATATTTTTCAGCAGTGGACCTTGTAGATAATATTCTCCAAAATGGAAATGTAACTTCTGATGAAGTGATTCTTTATAAATACCTAAAAGGTGAAGCACTTTACAGCTTAAAAAAATACAAAAGCGCACTTAAAGAATTTCAATATATAAAGCAAATTGAACCCAATTATAGATTAGTAAAAGAAAGAATTGATGAAATTAAAAAGAATAAATAAAGTATTACTACTATTTCTATCGTCACTGATAGTATGTTTTTTTGTATTCGTACAGACGATTCAATCTAAGTGGTTTGTGTCGATGCTTTCTAGCACTGTAGATGGATACTTTAAAGAATACGTGTCAAAGGAATTAAGATTCTCAGATGTAGAGCTTCAATTATTTCCTCCAGGGATTGAAATAGGCCATATCACAAGTACTGTAAAGAATAAGGATATTCATGCAACACTATATGCGGGAAAGTTAGGGGTATATTTCAATATAATCGATTTTTTTTCGAGAAAACTATCGGTAAAAGAAATAGCTATTAAAGATAGTATAATTGAAATTTCAAAATTCGATTTAAAAGACTTTGAGCAAAATGAGTCCACAGACAAGAAAATCAAAAAGCTAAATGAAGAAGAGGTCATAAAGCTTCTTAGGAAAAAATTAAACAACTTGCCAATAAAGCTGTATTCGATTTCTTTGTATAATACGAATATAAATTACCTTTCTATGTACCAAATTGATATCAAAAAAGTAATAGCAAAAATTAACGATAGAAATTTTGCACTTAGTGTTGATATCAACTCACAGGGAGACCTTGAGAAGTATGGAGATAATTTGAAAGGTGAAATCATAATTAATCCAAACCAAATTGACGTATATAATTTAAGTTTAAAAAAGAAAACGGATGTAATCTCTGTATCTGGTGAAATTAAAAATGTTTTTGATATGGAACTACTAAATTATAATATTAATCTTGATGGAAATTTCTATTTCCCACATATTCACGATTATCTAGAATTTAAAAAGATTGGTGAAATTGAGGACGGATGGTTAGATCTAAGCGAAATTAATGTCAAGGGAAACCTGAAAAAGATCCAAGGTACAGGGAAATTACTTTTAAGAAATTTAAAATCGAAGTTCGCAAATGCCGAGAGTTTATCTTTAGAGTTCGAATCCAATGAAGATGAATTTGTAATCGATAAATTTAAACTAAATGATGTTGATGGACTTTTAACTCTGAAGAACAGATCGATTCTCTATTCCTACAAAAAAGATTTGTTCGTCCCAAACCCAGTAAACTTGATCGCAAAAAACTTTGATTTGAATAATGCTCTAAGTATTTTACAAGATTATCTGAAGCCATTATCAGGTAAAATTAACGGTCCAATAATATTTGAATTTAATAAACCTAATTTTAAGTTTATTACAAAGAAAGAAACATTTATCGAAAAACTTAAATTGCAATTTGATGACAGCAAAATACTTGAAATTGATAAAGCCTTTTTAATAGACGGCGAGTTTAAAATTGAAAATTATATGTTCTCAATGAAATCAAATATTGTATTCGATGATAACCATATTCCTATTGTAGGTGAAGTAAAAAAAGATGGAGTCTATTTTAGTGCCCTAGATTCTGTAATTGATTTGAGTAGACTTGGACCTATTGTGAATCTTGATATTGAAGGTAAGTCAGAGATCGACATAATAGTTGGTGGAAAGTTTTCCGATACGAAGTTATTTATAAACGGAGATATTACGAACGCAAAATTTCAAAAAATTAAACTAGGTAATGTGGAGATTGAAAAGGTATTACATATCAGTAAGAAATATATAGAATTTAAAAAACTTGAAGGGGTAACAAACAACGAAGCCTACAATCTAAAAGGGATTGTTGATTTTGGAAAGTTCAATTTAGATCTAAAAGGAAAAATACCAAATATCACTTATCTTAATTTACAGGATTTATTTACAGAATTTCTTCCAGATATAAATTTTTATGAAGAATATTTTACAGGACCTCTATCAATCGACTTCAATATTAAGAGTAAAGAAAGTGATTTTTTAGTTGAGGGCTCTGTAGAAGGTTCAAATTTATTTTTTATAAATGAATCTATTAATAAATTAAAGACCAGTTTTTATGTTGATAAATCTTCATTTAAACTAAATGGAGTAAATATTTCTAAGGGTACGGGTTCAATAAAAGGGGATGTAGATGTAAATCTAAAATCAGGTAAGAAATTGCTTGGCTTTAAATATGAAAAGATTCTACTTTCGGAGTTCAATTTTTATAAGATGCTCCCTCTCAGGCTAAATGGTACAATCAATGGTGATGTTGATCTTTTATATTCAGATAAAATTGAAAATTTAAACTTCAAAGTTGATTTGCTAGATTCAAAAATTCTAACTAAGTCTGTCCCTAATTCATTGATTAGAGCAAATTATAAAGACACTAAATTAGACCTTAGAGTAGAGGCAATGGATGAAGTAAAATTTAAGTCTTCTATAAATTTTGATAAAAACAAAAAGTCATTCGCTTTTATTAATATTGATATTGAAGATGTTTCTCGGTTTTTGATTGCCTATTTAGGCTTAGATTCCAATGCTGAGCTAGTTAGAGGAAAGCTTATTGGAGATTTAAATGCTAGCTTTTTTTATGATAGACTTGAGAATCTAGATCTATCATCTTCAATTAATGAATTTTTTCTTAAAAAAGATGATATTTTTATCCAGTCAGACTCTGCCCAAACTATAATAGTAAAAGATGGAGTTATTAAAGACTGGAATATTGAAATTAAGGGTGAGAATGCTCAAATCATTTCAAGAGCGAGCGGTAATTTTTCTAACACCTATAAAGTTGAAACATTAACAAATTACAGCGCAAGTTTAATAGAGGTCCTTTCTAATAAAATTGTTGAGGCAAAAGGAAAAATATCAAATAGATTTATGCTTAATAATAGAGGGCATAATTTTGTTACTTCATCACAAGATCTGTATTTAGATATTGATGGGCTTCCAACTTATATAACCGATGCTAAATATAAATTTATTTTTAGAGATTATAAATTTATTGTAGAAAGCTTTACGGCCAAGTTAAAAGAAGGTGAGGTTAGATTAAAGGGTGAATTTATTCCAAAATTTCCGTACCCAGAAATTAATTTTAATTTTGAATTGGATAAAGCCAAGTTTTATCTATTTAAAAATTCGAATATAATTCTTTCTTCTTCTGGAACCATTTTTGGAAGCCAGATTCCATATAAAGTAAATGCAAGTGTGGTACAAGAGGGAGGTGAAATTTTTGATGAACTAAAGGATATGACTGACGAAGATATTAGCACCTCTTTAATCAGGAACAAATTTTTGCCCAAACTTAATAGAGCAGCAGGTACAGGATGGTTTGATATAAATGCAAGTTTGATTTCTAATTCTCCAATTTGGGTTAAAAATTCTAATGTTGATATTAAGTTAATCGGAAACTTAGAAGTCAAAGGATTGGTTGATGATTTAAAAGTTTCGGGTGAATATAAAATACTTCCTGCAGTTAGTAAGTTATCTATGAAAAACAATGATTTTAAAGTTAGAAAAGGTTCAATTACTTTTGATGGTACAGCAGACTATAAAGATCCTAAATTAAATATTCTGTCCGATACAACCATAGATAAATATACTGTTAGACTAAGAGCGTTTGGACAAGTATCAAGTTTAGCGCTCGATCTTTCTTCTGACCCTTTTTTAAATACACCAGACATCTTAAGTTTAATAGCATTAGGTTATACAGATAAAGTTTCACAGCAACTAAACGATGGACAGCAACAATCATTAAGCTCTATTGGAATAGGAGCAATCTTATTTGATCAATTAAAATTCAATGACTCATTAAAGAAAAATTTTGGTCTTCAAGTAAACTTAGGAACTGCTATTCAGGAAAATACGAATTCAAGCTTAATTGATGGTAGAGGCGGAGGTGCAGGAGACAATGGAAGATTTAGATCGGCAACAAAAATAGAAGTTAAGAAAAAACTAAACGATATAATGGATATTGCTATTTCAAGCACTGTTGGTGGGGATATCGGACAACAACAAAAGATGAATTTAAATTTAAATTTAAAAAAGGATCTCACACTAGAGATGATTTATGAAAATAGAACCAACTTGGAAGATGATAGAGCAACAGATGCAGATTCTTTTGGTTTGGATGTAAGGTATAAACAAGACTTTAAATGAAATTTTTACTTATTTTTCTATTCACAATTAACGTTTGTTTCTCTCAAGAGATTCAGCTCGATGATATTGCCATCAATTGTACAGGATATAATTGCAAAAAATATGCTGATAAAGTGAGTACTATAAAGAATGTCTTGTTTTCAGAAGACTCTCTAAGAAGAAATTTAAAGTTCCTCTTAAATAATCAAGTATTGAAAAATATTTCATATACAGTGTTTAATGAAAACGATAAGAATATTCTCTTAATTGAATACTCGGTAAAACCTACGGTTACGTCCGTTAGGACCAAAGTTAAAGGAGATGTAGATTATAGCTTTGTTGAAGAAATGGTTGATGTTAGAGAGGGTGATGTTTTCTCTCTTGATAAAATTAAAGCAACAGTCAATACAATAAAGTCATCCTTGGAATCTGAAGGCATAGTTAATTCTAAAGTTAATTATGAGTATGAAAATACAAATGAACAAATTAAGGTAGAATTTATTATTGATAGTGGTAAGTATCTCATAATCGATCAAGTTAATTTAAAGTCTAAGAATAAAGCACTTCGAAAATTTGTAAATAACAAATTACGATTCCTAGTAAATAACAAATATCAAATATCCTCATTTAAAGAAGATTTGAATAATATAATTTTAGATCTTAAAGCAACAGGCTACTTTAATATTGATATAATTTATAAAAAACATATGCTAAATCAAGATAAAGTAATTCTTGAGCTAGAACTCATTAACGATGATTTATATAGTATTGACGTTATCGGCAATCAATACTTTAGTAAAAAATTTCTAAAATCGTTTATAAAAACAATCGTTACAAGATATAAAGAAAAACTTGATTTAGATAAAATCAAAAGTAAATTAACTGAACTTTATTCTGAAAAAGGTTTTTATAATTCATCTTTTGGAATTAATATATCAAACTATAAAAATAAATTTAGTGAGAAAATTACACATATCAAAGTTGATGTGACAGAGTCCGATCGAACCAAGATTAAATCTATATCATTTCGAGGGAATTATTTTTTTAATACAGAATACTTACTTCATCACTTTTCTGATAATGCAAACGAAATGGTAAAGTCTAACTATTTCCATGAACATTACGTTAACGAATACATCAAAGTGTTAAAAGAAGAATATCTAATTAATGGATTTGTTCTTGTAGGGATAAATAAACCGAGAGTAACTTTCTCTAAAGATAGAAAGAGTGTAGATATAGTTTACATATTAAAAGAAGGTCCTAGAGCTTATGTTGATAATATTTCTATTTTTGGTATTGAAAAAGAATTGTTATCGATTTTAAAAAATAAAATGAAGAATAAGATTGAATCTCCATTTAACCCACTCGTTATGCAGGATGACTTAGGAATAATCTTAGATGTTATAAAAGAGAATGGATATTTCAATGCTTATTTAGATGAATCAAAAAAGATCATCAGCTATAAGGATAATTACTCAAGAGTAAACATTAATCTAAAAGTAGTTAAAGATATAAAGAAAAGAGTTAAAAATATTGTTATTATAGGGAATACAAAAACCAAGCATAAGTTTGTAAATCATGTTACAAAAATTAAAAAAGGTGATTTGATTACTCCTTCTTATATTTCAATGATGCAAAAAAAGTTACTTACAACTGGTGCATTTAAATCAGTGAGAGTTCTTCCTGAAAATATAAATTCCTCGGATGTTGATTTAATTATTAACATTGAAGAAAAAGGTACAGGGAATTATGAAATTGTCCCAGGTATTAGATCTGACATTGGTCCAAAATTAAAATTTGGTGTTAATTGGCTTAATATTGATGGTGTAAATAGAACAGTAAATATGAGTATTCAAGCTAACCAAAGGATTGACCTCACTTCAATAGATCCTGAGAGACAAGATGAAAATAAATCATTATTAGAAGGTACTTTTAAATTTGACTGGAGTGAACCGTTTATAGGTTGGAGTCAGTTAAATTATGCTGGTTCGCTTTCTTTGTCACGACTTAGATATTTTTCTTTTGATGCCGATATTCAAAGGATTGTTAATGGTATTGATAGAACCTATAACGATAATTTATCTTTTAGTTTCAAGCTTAAAAATGAAAAAATAAATCAATTCAACGGAACAGGGCCAGAAGATGAGGGTGAATTTATTGTCGGTTCATTGCTTCCTGGTTTAGTTGCTGATTATCGAGATAATAGAGCTAGGCCTATGAGTGGAAGTTATCATGAATTAACTGTTGAATACGCGACACCATTCTTTGGATCAAGTGATGATATCTCTTTTGCCACGACAATTTCAAAAAATCGAGTTTATATTCCAATTGGTAAAAGCTATACGCTTGCCCTTTCTGGAACACTTGGAGTTCAAACAAATTTAATTTCTGGTGGAAACATACCAAGTATTAAAGTTTTTAGATTAAGAGGTCTGGAAACAGTAAGAGGGTTTAGTGAAAATGAAATTAATATTCTTTCAAATGGAAATGATATCAACGATGAGATCGTTGATGATAAGGCCTACATGGCAAACTTTAAAATTGAGCCTAGATATTTATTTTCAGATAATTTAATGCTTGGTGTTTTCTATGATGCGGGCCGCGTATTCTATGAAGAAGTTGATTTTGGTGAACTTAGAAAATCTGTAGGATTAAGTATCAAATATTTAACTCCAGTTGGATCAATAAATTTCGATTATGGACATAAACTCTTGAGAAAAGAAGATGCTTCTGGTACACTCGAGAGCCCTGGGAGATTCCATATATCGATAGGCTTTTTCTAAACCCGTTGGAAAATAGCTAAGTTGTTGAAATCAAAAGGTTTATTAAGGAGTGCTATCCGAAATAAACTTAAACTTAGTTTCATATACATATTGACATATGGCCCCAAAATTAAGTATAAGTGCCCAATATTTTGGGTAAATTATTAGAATTTAAAACAATAAACAGTAAGGAAAGACTATGTATACGCAAAGATCTTTTGTTCAGAAATCAGCTGACGCACAAAAAAAATGGTATCTGATTGACGGGACAGATAAAGTTGTAGGTAGATTAGCAACTGAAATCGCAGATGTATTAAGAGGAAAGAACAAACCAACTTTCACTCCTAACACAGATTCTGGTGATTATGTAATTGTTGTTAACGCTGAAAAAGTAAGATTCACAGGAACTAAATTAAAAAAGAAAATTTATTACTGGCACACTAACCACGTAGGTGGACTTAAAGAAAGAACTGCTGGTGAAATGATGGAAAGCGATCCAGCTAGAGTACTTATGACTGCAGTTGAAGGTATGCTTCCAAAATCTAGTTTAGGTAGAAAGCAACTTACAAAATTTAAAGTAGTTGTTGGTCCAGATCATAAATTTGAGGCTCAAAAGCCTGAAAAGTACGAGGTTTAATCATGGCAAAAGCAAAAACATATCTACAACACGCAGTTGGTAGAAGAAAATCTTCTGTTGCTAGAGTTTATATGGCAAAGGGAACAGGAAAAATTACAGTAAATAAAAGAGAGTTTAACGAATATTTTCCGAAAGCTACTTCTAGATACGTTGTTAATCAACCAACTAACCTTTTAGAAATTAGTGACAAGTTTGATTTTGTTATTAATGTTCAAGGTGGTGGTACAACTGGTCAAGCAGGAGCTATTAGACATGCAATTTCTAGAGCACTTGTTAAGCAAACTCCAGAAACAAGAGGAGAGCTTAAGAAAGCTGGATTCTTGACTCGAGATGCAAGAAAAGTAGAAAGAAAGAAATATGGTCTTTCTGGTGCAAGAAAATCGTACCAATTCTCGAAAAGATAATTTCTCAATTGTATTGGATATATCAAATGGCCTTCGCTTTGCGAGGGCCTTTTTTTTAGATAGTATCTCTATGTGAAAAACATATCGATTAAAAATGCTAGAATCAATAACCTTAAAAATATCGATATTGATATTCCTATTAATAAAATTACTTGTTTTGTGGGTGCTAGTGGTTCCGGAAAAAGCTCTTTAGCATTTCATACACTTTATAACGAATCAAAAAGAAGATTCATTAACTCATTTCCTACCTCAATGAAATTTTTTATTGATACACCTCCACCAGTTGAGGTTGATTCTATAGAGCCGGTTTTGCCCGTATTTTCCTTGGCACAGATAAATCCTGTAATAGGGGCGAGAGAAGCTGTTATTGATGCTTTGAAAATGACAGAAGTACTTCAGAAAATTTTTTACAATTTTTCAGTTGAAAAATGTCCAACTCATAAAAAAGAACTAGAGCTACAAACACTAGAAAATGCAATACGGAATAATAGCAAATCTAAGGAATCGATTTATTTGTTCCTCGAAAAAGAAGAGTATCTTGATTCTTATGGAGAAGATTTCTTACCATCTTATAGTTATAGTAAAAAATTAAATGAATTTAATAAAGATGATAAGTATTGGCTTTTAACTAGATTTAAATTTAGTGAAGAAACATTAGTTTCGAAAATTAATGAGTTTAAAGAAAAAAACTTTAACACTATTTATATTAAGACAGATACTTCTAAAAAAATTCTTGAATTTTCTGATAATAGAATAAAAAAATGCCCAGATTGTGACTATAAAGGACTTTCAAGTCATAGCCCTCACTATTATTCTCCTTATAATTCACTTGGTGCATGTCAAAGTTGTAAAGGATTTGGTCATAATTTAGAATATGACCTTTATAAAATGTTACAAGATGAAAAGAGCATAGAGGAAGGAGTTAAAATATTAAATTTTAAACCACTCAGGTTGGGTTTAAAAAAATATTTAACAGATGTGAAAAGTTTGGGGATAAAGACTAAAGATAGAATAGCAGATCATAGAGTTAAATTAGAAAAGTTGTTAATTAATGGTGGTAAAAATTTTGAAGGTGTTGATAAGTACACAAATTACTTAGATAGAAAGAAATACAAGCGTAGTGTTAGGATTTTTTCACGAACTATTCAATCTGAATATTTGTGTGAAACATGCAATGGCTCAAGAGTTAAACAAAATATCAATTCATCTTTTATAAATGAAATATCTTATTTTGATCTTTCAACAAGCTCTATAAATGATGCAATTAAGATGCTTGAGAGCATAAAAACTAATGATCAGTTACTTAAGAAAAGTTTAAAAAAGCTTGAGGGATATCTAGTCATAGCAAGTAATATTGGCCTTGGGCATTTATCATTACAACGGAAAATAAAAACACTTTCTTCATCTGAATATCAGCGACTGCTTTTGATAAAATATTTATCCTTTGAGGGAACAAATTCACTTTTTATTTTTGACGAACCTACACTTGGATTAGATCAAGATGAAATTAATGAAATTTTTTCAGCCATTAAAAAACTAATTGAGCAAAATAATACCGTGATTTTAATTGATCATAATGAGAGTGTTATTAAAAGTTCTGATTATATAATTGGTCTTGGGCCAGAGTCAGGTCCTAGAGGAGGTGAAATAATATTCACTGGTAAACCTAAGGATTATATTTCTAATTACTTAAAAAAATTACCTAATGATTTTATAACTCAAAAATCTACACAGAAATTAAAAATCAGTAAAATACAACTGGGTGCTAGAAATTTAAACGATATATCACTTGTTATAAATGGCATAAATTTAGTTTATGGTAAATCAGGTTCTGGGAAATCGACTTTATTTGAAAAGGTTTTACCTAGTGAAATAACAGGAATTGAATCCATTGAAGGATCTTTTAAGGCCGACTTTAAAAAATATAATATTGAAAATATAATAAATATTGAGCAGAGTTTTTCTAATAATTCGAGATCTACATTTGGTAGCGTAAGTGGTTTAAGCGTAGTAATTAGAGAACATTTTGCTAAACTCAGTATCTCAAAACAATTAGGTTATTTAGCTGGTCACTTTTCTTCAAATTCGGAATTAGGAAGATGTGTTCAATGCGAAGGTAGAGGATATAAATTAATTGAAATGCAATATATGGAAGATATTAAAATTACTTGTGAATATTGTAATGGTAAAAAACTAAAAAATCAGATAGCCAATATTAGCAATGGTAATTTTTCTGTTTACGAATCATTTAATACACCTGTTAAAAAACTATTTGAAGAAATAAAACTAACTCCTAAATTCAAAAGAATGTTACTAAACATAGATTTTTTAAATTTAAGTTATTTAACTTTAGATAGAGAAATTTCAACTCTTTCTGGTGGTGAAAGACAGAGGGTAAATTTACTTTCTAAGTTAAATAAAAATATAAATGATTCAATCATTGTTTTAAAAAATATTTCATTTGGACTTTCACAAATGGATCAGAAGAAAATACTAGAACTCCTTATTTCTCTCTGTGAGAAGGGGAATACGGTGATATTAATTGATCAGAGTACGTATTTTCAAGACGTTATACCATTAAGTGCTCATATAAAGTTAAAAACCAACTAAAAAGCTCAAGAATTTAATCTTCTGACCGACAAGGTAGTAGAGGATTAAATGAAGATTATTATAATGATATTCACTATTTGTTGCTTATCAACGCTAGCATTTGATGAGGTACCTATTCCTATACCAAATCATATTAAATCAAGTGATGTAATCGCAGTTGGATCTTTTGTAGGAAAAAATTATCGAAAACTTTCTAATTCTGATGTTGTTACAGAATATAAATTTAAATTAATCTCACAATTTGGACTTAAGTTAGCCAACTCGGAGAAAAACTTTGAATTCAAAGTTTTACATTTAGGTGGAGTGTGGATGGGAAAACAATATTTTTCTAAAAATACACCAGAGTTTGATATGAATGAAAAAGTAGTACTTTTTTTGAAAAAGAATAAATATGGTTTTTGGTTTGTAAGTCCACTCCAAAGTAGATACTCAATTATAAAGAAGGGAAGAGATAATATTATGGTATCTCTTGCATATCCATTTCACCCAACAATTGGAAAGATTGAATTTGATGAATTCAATCAAAAGGTAATTAAATTTAAAGGCGATGGACTTTCTGATTTAGTAAGAAATACATACGGTTCACATCCGAGTTCAAAGAGAAAATTTAGTGATATTTATTCTAATCCATCAGTTTCAGTAAATAATCAACCAGGTAGATCTATAGCCTCAATTGAAGATGATAAAGCATCTGTGCCTCTCCAAAATCAAGGAGCTTTAGATCCCTTTTGGATACTAGTGGGTATGGGCTTACTTAGTGGATTTTATCGAATTATAAGAACATCATAATTTTGTCGTTTGCGCCTCGCAATAACTTTGTCACAATCAAATTATTCTAATAGAATTTTAAGAGAATATGTAAGTTACAGGGAGTGTAATAATGCGATTAATCCTATTCTTTTTTATAGTCTTTAATGTTTCTGCCTCTGTTAATCTCTCAGAACAAAGAATCTGGAAAGTATCTGATAAAAAAAGAAATGTTTATCTCGATAAAGGTATTATTTATTTAAATTCAAATGTTCAAAAAGATTCTCGTTCTGGAAGTAGAAATAGGTATTACACAGGAAAG
>CAYGTU010000067.1:4808-14684 GCA_964352945.1 uncultured Bacteriovoracaceae bacterium | reverse complement strand
ATTTCTGATGTGTTAATATTATTAAATGCCCATCTTAAGGCCACAAAAACATCATTTTGAAAAAAGCCTAAAACATTAACATCATCTACTGAATCAGATTGTATTTTTTGAAATTCTCCCAGAAGAGTTATGGCATGACCAAAATCAAAGCTATAATTATATTCTAACCCAAAAGAATTTATGAGGTGATTATCTGGACCTTCAATCAATCCAGGGAATGCTTCAAATTTATAGTCACCAAATTCGGAATTAACATCGTATTTTTTATAAAGCCCTTCGTATTTTGCTATAAAATCATAAAATGGAATCTGCAACGTAACTCCAAACTGATCAGTCATAATATAAACAGGTCTAGGTTGTAAATTTACTGGATTTGATGTCGTGGCCAGTGAAATATTTGATCTATCATAGATATGTAAATAATAGAAACTACTGTCAAAAGCATCAAATGAGAAATCAGCTTTAGCTATAAACTGAGTAGTTGTTCTCTCTTCTCTATACTCAGACCCTCTTACCAATATAGGGTCTTTGAGCTGATCTTGAATAGAGCTCGGTATAAAGTTTAATCGCGTCTTTCCTAGTGGTAATCTTGGAGCAACAAAGAGTGGTAAGTAAAAAAGCGATATTTGGTTGTTTCCAAAAAGAAAATTAAAATTTAATGCTGGCTGACCTAATTTTTCACGATTCTCGAAATCAGCATCTAAATTGACTGAATTAAAAATATCAACCGGGTGAAAAACTTCTAGAGCAGACCAGTTTTGAATCATTGAGCCTGCATAAAAAGAAAAACTCTCCCCTTCATACCCAGCATAAGCTTCATTTACATCAATATAATCTCTTCCTGAATCCTTAGAGTCGGTACGAGAGACTACTTTACCTTGGGCCATCCAGCCTCTATAAATCATCTTATGTTGGAAATCTAAAAATACCCCGTTATTTTGATCATTGGTGTTTCTATTGTCATCATTATTGAAGAATCTATTTTCAAAGGTAATTTTTCCGCTTCCTTCTCCTGCGGAAAAAACTGATTGAGAAATAAGAAGAAGTATTAATAATTTAAACATCTACTTTAAAGCTGTCTTACGAAACAACGTATCGTTTAATTTAATTCCTAATTCTTTTTTAATTACTTTAAGAATAGAAATATTTTTAGTTTGAATATTAGTCATAGTAATATTATCAGCTCTCCACCAATTTTTAATTTTTTTATAATCTTCAAATTTAGACTCTTTTAGAAGTTCGCTACGTTGATTGTAATAATTTATTTTGATTGCTGCTAATTTCGTTTTATCTACCCAAATTTCTTGTTTTGAATAACTACTTTTAGTTTTTGGATAACGAGTAACTTTATAACAATCCTGCTTACCTACTTTTTCATCCTTTTCATAAAAAAATTCATATTTTTCTATATCCTGACTTCCCATATCTTCGTAACTAAATTCAGATCCCATAAAGGCACCTGACTTATTTCGAGAAGATATTCTTTTCACTTTTTTAAATGCAGGAAGATATAACCATTGATCGTCTTCATCAGTTTTATTTGAGATGGTAAGAAGTTTAGTTCCCTTTACATCGGTAGGCCAAAGAAAAGTCATAAGTTTTTTATCACCTGCACTATCTTCTTTAGTCATAGATTCCATCTTTCTGGTTACTTTATCTCCATGAGCATTAATTAGGATCATCTCTAGAGTTGATTTATCGCTTTTAAAACCATCAGCTGCTTTTTTCATTTTTTCAGCAATTGATCTTCCCATGGGGTTTTC
Source organism: uncultured Bacteriovoracaceae bacterium (assembly GCA_964352945.1). Classification (GTDB taxonomy): domain Bacteria; phylum Bdellovibrionota; class Bacteriovoracia; order Bacteriovoracales; family Bacteriovoracaceae; genus CAYGTU01. The sequence goes on along the minus strand of CAYGTU010000067.1, from coordinate 12,921 downwards.
TTTTGCTAAACTTGAATGGATAAATATAAAAGTCAGTATAAGAATTAATTTCATTAGCTTCCCCGTCTAAGTCTTGTTAGTGATTTATTGTATATTTTGTATTATGATGAGGCCATGAAAACACAAAATAGAGACCAAATTTTAATATATTTATTTTCCTTAATTGCCCTTAGTTTTTTAGTATGGCTTATATATTTCGCCCCTGTAATCCAGACTCAAGCTAGTTTTACAAAATACCTTCCCCTTACCAATGCAATTTGTAACACTTTGTGCACTATTTGCTTAATTCTAGGATTCATCAATATTAAAAAAGATAATAAGGAATTACATAAAAAGTTTATGATTAGTGCCTTGATTTTTTCTTCCCTTTTCTTGGTGGGATACCTTGTCTATCACGCCTATCAGGGAGACACAAAATATACTGCGCTGGGCCATATTCGATATCTCTATTTCTTCATATTAATCAGCCATATTTTGCTTTCAGTCGTAACATTTCCTATGATTTTGACCACTTTTTATCATGCTTTTAAGCAAAATTGGTTAAAGCACAAGAAATGGGCGAAAATTACGTTTCCCCTATGGCTTTATGTTTCTGTGACAGGTGTTTTGGTATATCTTTTCCTGCATCATTTGAACTAAAAATCAGAACTTATCTTTACATCATGTGTTAAATCTTTTAGTGTTCAGCAAAAGAGGTTTATATGAAGTTTCTATCAATTTTATTTATATTTTCACTTATAATTTTTAATGTTTCGTTTGCCGCCTCTGATTGCCCTTCAATTAAAACTCCCTTTAGAGAAATCCACTTAGGGACTTACGGAATGCATGGCTTTCCAGAAGATGATAAACTTAAATGCAGTGATGCTATTAAAGTTGCAAGCATAATTAATTATACAAAAGCGACACTCGCAAATTCAATTAATACTAATTTTAATTTTGACTTATATTTTACCAATACATCAGACAATGCATTTGCTTCAATTCACCTTCATATACCTAAAAAATTAATGATAGATTCATATAGTAAGCATCCAATTTACACTCAACCTGTATGGATACACGAATACACCCACTTAGTTTTTAATTATAATGTTTCACTTAGATGGAAAGTTTTCAATTATTATAATTGGTATTTAACATACACCTTTGAAACTCAACTTATCAATTTTTCACTTGATAAATTAGATAGACTCCAATCAACACCTGAAATAGAAAAGAGAAAACAACTCTTAGAAAAAAATCTTGCTTATTATAATAAAAAAATTAATCAATTTGAAAATGATTCAAATATGCCCGTTTCATACGAAATGTATAAACTAAGCTTAAAATATAACGAATTATTTTCAGATATCGTTGCTGTGAGTGTGATGAATAATCCAAATGCTATTTCTGATGCCATAAGATTCACTGGACTTTCAAGTGATTTCTCTCAGCAGTTTAATTACAATAGAGACTTTGATGATAGAAGAAATCAAATCACTCGCTTTGAGGTTGATACTGAAGGTGCCCATAATGTACTCGCTGCTGTAAGATATCATGTGTGGAAATATTATTTATCAAATCCTAATTATACAAAATACAAATCTCAAGTAATTTCAAAATTGCTTAATGCTATAATTGATGAAATGAAATTTATGTATCAGGGAAAAAGAAACTATGATGCTAAAACTTTGAATCAAAATTTAATCAACAGGATTGATTTGTCATTCACTAAATAGGTTTAGCAAAATCTGGATTCAAAATAATAAGCTTGTCGATTTCTTCTGGTGTGTAGTATCTTTTACGTTTAACTTTTAAATCCTTTGGTGAAAGCAATTGATAGACCCATTGTCTATATTCCTTTATTCCCACAGCAAGACCTAATTGAAAAACTCTATAGTCCGTTGCCCTTTCTATTTTGGCACCAGAAATAACATATCTTGCTCCAAATGATAGAAGATTAAATCTTGAACCTTCTATGTAATCGAGAATATGAACTAATTCGTGAGCAAGAATGGCTTTCATGGCACGTTCAGTTGGTGCACAATCAAAGAGCTTATTATTTATCTTTATGATATACCTTCGCTCTTTGGGAGGATTTAATTTGTCTAAAATACCTGTAGCTAAATAATAAGAGTTTGAATCCATTTCTTTTAAAGAAATATTAATATTTTCTAAAATTTTAAAATATTCCATTGCTAACAATTCATCTAACTGATCTTTTAAAATGTCATAAGAATAATTTGAATTACAAGATATAGTCTTTTCCGAATCTAGCTTTTCAGGACAAGCCAGAGCTATCTGAATAATAAAGAATAGAATTAGGAAAACTTTCATTAAAGTATTATAGTTAAAGACTCTAACAACATGAAATTATTGATATAAATTGTAAAAATTACAGGCAATCAAAGTATTGAATCGAGATTTTGCCCCAAATTTTGTCATCAATATGCTCTTCTGTAAGATTCTGAATATTGGGAAGTTTTTTAAGAATACCAAGAGCAAAGTTTCGACCTAAATTATAGCCTTCGATTTGGCGCGCCTGCCATGGACCTTTATATTTTTCTATTAGGAATTTTGCTAGATTCATACCAGCACCAGTTCTTCTGTAAGTAGGAATTATATAGAAGTAAGCAATATCATGTTTATCATTTTTCATGCCTTTTAAAGCAAATCCAATGGGAGTCTTATGATCGCGAATCAAGTAACCAGAAACTTCATTTAACGAAACATCTATTGGAAACATACCCTCGCTGTTTGGCTTCTTTCTAGTGAAAATTGAATATTCAGCTTCATAGGCCTGGAGGAGATTTGTAATAATATTTAATTCTGACTTATCTGAAGTTACTTTAAAAGATTCACTCATATTTACACCATAAGATAAAAAGTTAGAGAACAGGCTACTCCAACTCCAATAAATAAAGCAAAACAATATTTAAATATTTCACGAACACTTAACCCTGCTAGGCTTAGAATAGGTATGGCCCAGAAAGGCTGAATAATATTGGTCCAAGCGTCACCCCAGGCTACACTCATGGCGAGCTTTGTTAAAGGGATCCCCATTTGTTTAGCAGCTGGGATAACTATGGGTGCTTGAATGGCCCACTGTCCCCCACCACTAGGTACAAACAGGTTAATAAGCCCTGAGCTCAAATAGGTATAAATCATGATCGTATCTTTGGTAGAAATTTTCACAAAAAACTCTGAGATATCACGAGCAATACCGGTTGTAGTCATCATCCCCATAATTGCAGCATAAAAAGGAAATTGAATTATAATCCCAGCCGCATTTTTTACACTTCCATTAAAAGCATTTAAAAAATCCCCTAAAGTATTGTGTAGTAAAATCGTAATAAATAAAAATAAGGTACAAATAATATTGAGAGTTAGACTTGTACTCGCATTCATAAAATAAATATAAAGAAAACAAATACCAATACCTGAGATAATTTTTGGAATAAGTTTAGATTCTTCAAATTTAGTAAAAGTTTGGACTTCCTCATCTTTTTCTTTATAGGAAACTTCTACGTTTTCCTCTTTAGAAAAATAAAGCACAACTAAAGTGATCGCAAGTAGTGTTGAAATAATTAATGAAAAATTAAACCAAGTAAATATTGTTTCTGATGTGCTAATTGTACTGTAAGTTAAACGATTATAGACACCTGACATCGAATTTAAATCAAGTGGAACTGATCCGGAAAGCCCTCCATGCCAAACCATAAAGCCAGAATAAGCAGTGGCAACAATTAGAGGAAAATTTAGTTTGGGTTGTTTTCTAGCAATCGAAATAGAAATCAAAGAACCAACTACCAAACCAAAGCCCCAATTAAGTAAACAAGCAAAAGCTGATACAAATAAAGTTATAATTAAAGCAGATTTTATTCCGATCACATTATTAGTTATTTTGTCGATTATAAATAATACAACTTTTGTTTTCGCTAGAGTATTACCTAAAACTAAAATAAGTATCATCTGCATGGTAAATGTATTTAAATTCCATAAACTATCACCAAAGATTGTGAGCGTTCTAGTGAAACTATGAGTTTTAAAAATATAAGAAATAACGAAGACAAATAGCGTTAACAGGATTGAAATTGTAAAGCTATCAGGGATGAAATCAATAAATGTTTTTTTCTTCGTCATAACGCGTAGGTCCTATAAAAGCTATACCTTAGTTTATAAAGTTATAAAGCTAAATAGTACGATAGATTTTAAGGAGTTTAAAGTGTCCGGATTTAATAAAGTAGTCGAAAATTATGAACAGGCATTAGCTGGTTTAGATAATAACCAAATACTTATGGTTGGTGGTTTTGGTTTATGTGGAATACCTGAAGGTTTAATCGAAAAGGTATACCAAAGTGGAGTGACTGGACTTACATGTATTTCCAATAATGCAGGAGTAGATGGATTTGGCCTTGGTAAATTACTTGAAAAAAGACAGATCAAAACAATGATTGGCTCTTATGTTGGTGAAAACGCTCTTTTTGAACAACTATTTCTTAGTGGTGAAATGGAAGTAATTCTCACTCCTCAGGGTACACTTGCTGAAAAAATTAGAGCAACTGGTGCTGGGATACCTGCATTTTACACAGCAACTGGATATGGAACAAAAATAGCGGAAGGAAAAGAAACAAAAGAAATAAATGGAAGAATGTATGTTTTAGAACATGCCTACCCTAAAGCAGACTTTGCTTTAGTGAAAGCGTGGAAAGCTGATACATTTGGAAATTTAATCTTTAAAAATACAGCTGCTAATTTTAATCCTATGATTGCAACTGCAGGAAAAATTACAGTAGTTGAAGTTGAAGAAATAGTTCCAGCTGGTGAACTAGACCCTAATTTTATTCATACTCCAGGTATATATGTAGATAGGATCATAAAGGGTAAGTTTGAAAAAAGAATTGAACAAAGAACTGTAAAAAAATAAAAAGAGGCATATATGAGTTTAACTAGAGAACAAATTGCAAAAAGAATCGCCCAAGAATTAAAAGATGGATATTATGTAAATCTTGGAATTGGTATCCCTACACTTGTGGCCAATTATATTCCTGAAGGTATGGAAGTAATGCTTCAATCTGAAAATGGCTTACTAGGTATGGGTGAATTTCCATCAGAAGAAAATATCGATGCCGATTTAATAAACGCAGGAAAACAAACAGTAACAGCAATACCCGGCGCAGCCTTTTTTAGCTCTGCTGAAAGCTTTGCCATGATTCGTGGTGGGCATGTTGATTTAACTGTACTTGGGGCATTTGAAATTGATGAAAAAGGTAATATTGCTTCTTGGATGATTCCTGGAAAATTAATTAAAGGTATGGGCGGAGCGATGGATTTAGTTGCTGGAGCTGACAATATAATTGTGGCCATGAGTCATGCTAATAAAGAAGGTGTTTCAAAAATTTTAAAAAATTGCTCACTTCCACTAACCGGCGTTCATTGTGTTAAAAAAGTCGTTACTGATCTTGCCGTTATGGAGCTTAGAGATGGAGCATTTCATTTACTAGAGAGAGCTCCAGGAATATCAGTTGAAGAAATTCAACAAAAAACAGAAGCTAAACTAATTGTTGAAGGAAATATACCGGAGATGAATGTATGAAAATAATTTTATTGCTATTATTGATATCTACTTCAGCGTTTGCGACTATAAGTTACAAGGCATCGTATAAAAGCTATGATGGTCAAACAAACTGGAAATGTGATGTTAAACTAGAAAATGATCTAGCTAAAAACTATGGTATTTTTTGCTACGATCAATTTGGTGTTCTTCAACGAAATTATTCTGCTCACATAATGCTTTCAAAGTATGTGACAAGAACAATGCCATATAATCGCTATGAACTTTTATACTGGATAACAGATAGAAAATCTCATCAACCTGCAAGTACTACAATATGGTTTAATACAACTGAGCACTCACAAATGCATTCAGCTAATGTTTCACTAGGTGTTGATGGTGATATAGCAGGACTTTACTTAGAAGTGTTAGTGCAATAAAAAAGCCGCTTTCGCGGCCTTAACTAAATATGACATATATACTTCCCATCAGTTGTCCAACAATTTGGATTTTTACTTTTAGGATATGGATAATCATAACATCCAGGTGCTGGTCCACGAGGCACATTACATGGGTCATGCTTTGGAATTGGTTTAACAATAACTTTTGTAGAAAGACAGTTATATAGACTAAAAAAGGTGACAGTCTTTTTATAAGTGTTTTTAGTTAGCTTTATTACTCCAAGCTTACCCCACTCTATAACTAAATAATGAGGAATGCTGTAACCAGATGGACCAGAACCTGAGTACCATGTTAAATAATAAACAGTGCTCCCACTGTGATTCTTAGACTTAAACACTGAGTAATTTCCACTTAAATCAAATGGTTTTGGCTGTATTCCTATAGAAAGATGAGCGCCATCATAACCTTCTTTCTTTAAAATGAGAGTACCAAGGGTTTTTCCGTCAAAACTAAAGCTACATTGTGTCCCCAAACCTACTTCAGCTGATTTAGCAGAACTAATAGTTAATAAAAAAAGTAATAAAAATAATAATCGTAATTTCATTTATCTCTCCTAGTTGAAATCTTTAGTATTTATAGAAATATTACTTAAATTAGTAAAATTAATTGATTTTATAGACCTATTAATATATCTAATGATATGAATTTAAACTCTAATAATTTATTAGCATTTTATCAAGTTGCAAAAACTGGAAGCTTTTCAAAAGCAGCCAGAATTCTATTTGTTACCCAATCAGCAATTTCTCAAAGAATCTCATCCCTTGAAAAGGAACTTGAGACAACAATTCTCATACGTGAAAAGAACGCTATAAGCTTAACAGAAGCAGGTGAAAAATTATTGCAATATACAAAAAGTTTATACCATTTAGAAGATGAATTTCTGGGAGACTTTAAATCTAATGATCAATTAAAAGGAACTATCAGAATATGTGCTTTTAGTTCAGTATTAAGATCAATCATTATACCTAAGCTTTCGCCCTATCTAAGAAAAAATCCTCATATTAAAATTGAGTTTTTAGCTGATGAGATGAGTGCAATACCTTTTTATTTAAAATCTGCAAAAGCAGATCTAATAATTCTCGATTATCATTTAAATAAGCAATCTATTGAAGAAAAAATTATTGGACAGGAAGAATATGTAGTTATTGAGTCCATAAAATATCCGTGTCCAAAAGATATTTATCTTGATCAAGGCCCTGAAGACAATGCTACTGAATCATTTTTTCTTTTTCAAAAAGATGCAAACTTTAAATATCGTAGATCATTTATGGGTGACGTCTATGGTATTATTGATGGCGTAAAACAAGGTTTGGGAAGGGCCGTAATGAGTAAGCATCTAGTTGATAAATCTGTTAAGATTATCAATGGATTTAAGCCTTATAAAAGAGATATAACTCTTCATTATAATAAGGCCGTATACTATTCAAAAATTCATCAAGAAATAGTTAATATTTTAACAACTGATTAATGGCATTTACCTATTGCTATGTCTTGAATACCGATGACACTACCCATTGCTTTATTTAAAACAAAACAAATATTTGTAATTTTAATACCTTTTTTATGTATTTCAAAACCTGTCGAATTCGGAACTAATTCCATTGTAAAAGTACCTCTTTTTTTTGAAAGCGCACTTTTCATATAAGATAAACTTAATTCTCCGCCTGTATAGTCATCAGCTCTAGAAGAAAGAATTACTACTTCCTTTCCCATTCTTTTATTAGTAACTACGCCAGTTGATTTAACTTCTTCTGGTGAGTAAAACTCAGTTTTTAAATTACCAGTTTCACTATCTGTAAATTTTTGAAATATTTTTTCAATTTTATTATTATCATCAAGGCGTACGTAAAAACTCACAACCTTTTTATCACCAGTGTTATAGTTATCTAATATTTTTAAATCTCTTGAAAATGAAACTGATGAAATAATTAAACTTAATAAAATTATAAACTTCATAACCAAACCTCCAAACGCAAAAAAAATACCTCCAAAAAAGCTTCGAAAAAATAGAGCATGCTGCCCGTCCTCTTTGAGATTCAAGGCGCCGCCCTTCACAGCTACAGTTTCCTCGTCAGCATCGCAGCCGTTCTTGGCGTTTGGCTCTGGACGGTCCAAGCT
>CAYGTU010000067.1:0-4798 GCA_964352945.1 uncultured Bacteriovoracaceae bacterium | reverse complement strand
AAAAAAATACCCTATAAAGGGTATTTTTTTAATTATAATTATTTGGATTGTAATTTTTACTTACTATTTAGGACACTTACCGGATTCTATTTTCTTTACTCCAATATCAATTCCTACGAAATTTTTATTAGTATAAAAACACATCTCTGTAACTTTTTTATTATCCATAAAAACTTCAAATTCATCAGTTCGAGCATTTTTAACAAGTTCTATAATTCTTTCTTTTCTATTCTTTCTATCATTCCAAGTTCCATCAGTCATATAATCTAGTATTAACCGACCACCAGTGTATTCATTGGCGTCTAAAGACCTCATAATAACAACTTTTCGACCTGAATCTTCAGATAATACTGCACCTTTTGTCATTACTTCATCTACAGTGAATTTTTCAGTTAAATAAGGGGTTTTGGCACCCTTCTTGTAATATACTTGCCCAATAGATGTAATTTTATCATCTTCATCAACTGAGATTATGAAATGCATAAGTTCATCATCTTGTAGATTGTAAATATAAATTATTTTAACATCTGTTGCAAATATAGAAAGCGATGCCGCTAACGATAAGAATAAAATCCCAACCTTCATTTTATCTCCTTCTCTCTCAATCGAGCTACCAACTCTAGAGAGTTATATAATTTGAAAAACAAAATTTAAAGGTTTTAATTTTAAGAAATGTAAGTATTACACGGGATAAGTTATTGAAAATAAAAAAGCCCCTAAAAAAGGGGCCTTTTATTATAAGTTTGAAATATTTAAATTAGTTAACAGTTTTTTTACCTAAGCTTGCTTTAATTCGCTCACAAGTTGAACCAGAATTTGAATAAACAACAATTCTAGTAAATTTTCCACCATCATATGAATAGATTGCATCTTGGGCAATTTTTAGGCTTTTTCTATATTCACCATTTTTTCCATCCATTTGATAATTTCTAGAAACGGTTTTTAATTCAAAGTCACTATTTGCACCAATTGTAAGATTAGAACATTTTTCAACATCTGAAATTGTTAAATATGCATCTTTACCATCATTTTTTTTAGTAATTTTTAAAGTTCCACCACAGTCATTAAGTTTTCTTTCTTGTCCTAATTCATTTGATTCAATATTAATAATTCTAGTTCTGCAGTTATCAAGTGCATCTGAAATTTGAGAATTTGATAATTTTTTTGAAACATCTACTTGAGCAAATGCAGCTGTAATTGAAAGTACTGATAAAAGTGTAATAATTTTTTTCATAATAGTCCCCGTGTTGTGTTGTTTTATTTTATTAATTATTTTTTATGCATTATTTATATCATTTCATATGATTTTAAGGGCATTTAATTTTCATTATTGAAATAATTACAAATATAATGCCTCAAAATTAGTATAAATATATTTATTTCTAAAAATCTTTTATTGAGTCTGCTAATTCAGGCATATCAATAAATGGATTTCTAACATTTTGTAATTCATAAATTTTCTTATTTCTGCGAATTTCCATTTCATCAACTGGGTCAGCTTTATGCCACTGGCGAATAAATGCTTCTTCAGCTGGATGTATAGGTACATTATATCGAGTTGAAAAATAAAATAATACTCTTGCAACATTTCCTTTTGACTCAGCAGGTGGTTCGAAATAAACATCACTAGAAAGAGTTCCATCTGCCAATTTGATATGACCAAGTTTTGTGTCATCACAACTAGTCGTTTTAGTTGATTTTTCTACTTCTCCAAACTCATAATTACCTCGTAGTGAATTATCAGAGCTATTACTTGGATAAAGAATATGCAAATCCCCTTCTTTCCAAGAAAATTCAGGATGAGTTTCTCTCTCTTTTTTAGGTAAATCAGTTTCGTTGCGTAAAAATCTATATTTAGGCCAAACATGTTCTGTATTTAAAATTGTATGTTCTGGGATTAAATTTGGACCAATTGATTTATCTGATGGGAAATCTTGAGATGAATATTCTTTAAGACAATAAATATCTTTTATATAAAATGTCCCATCAGCATATTGATCAAAGTGAATGTCTCCAAAAAAATAGGTGCTAGCATGTTTGTAAGAATACTTTTTAGGTGACAAACATTTTTCAACACCTTCGCAACTTTCAACTATTTCATCAGCCTTATCTTCACTAACTTTATGATTTGAATTTAATATTTTATTCAAGTATGCCTTAGGGTCTGCCGCAGCTTCAATATCTTGAAGAGTTCCTTTTTCAGTATAAAAATTATGAACCAAATTACTTTTAACTATAGTATCTTTTTCAACTTTTTTCTTTCTAGATTTTCCACCCATTGCCTGAGCTGAACTAACAGCAATAATAGCTAAAAAAGATAGAGATAATAAACCTTTCATTTGTGCACTCCTAATTGGATATTTTCATTTAAATTAATACCATAAAATAAAACATAGTGAGATTTCTTGGGTATTTACTGTAAATTTTTCAAAAAAAAAGGCCTCAAAAGAGGCCTTATTTAAACTTAATATTTTCTACATTGCATTTTGGATACATGCTAATTCTCCAGCATATGTCCAAGAATATACAGAGCAATCTCTAATAATAGATGGGCTTAAATTTTTAGTTTTTAAGCAAGCAGCTTCATTAGTGTATGTTCCCATATAGGTAGCACAAGCTTTTGTTGTCTCTGGCTCAGTTTGGGCCTTTAAACAAGTAGCTTCATTTGAGTATGTTCCTGCATAAGCACCACAAGCATAAGAAATTCTTGCTGGTACTCTCAAACTTAAACATAATTGTTCATTTGTATAAGTTCCAGTATTTGCATAACAAGCAGCAATATATGAACTATCTACAACTTTTTTATATGTTCCAGTAAAAACAGCGTGGTCGCCATTTCCATAGTATTGAAGAACTTTTACAGTAATTTTGTCATTGTTTGTAAAAGTGTTTTTAGGTGAAGTATATGAAAAACTACCATTAGAATTTAAATTTACTTTATTTAAAAAATCACCATTTTTGTAAATATTTACTTGGTCATCATTTGTTTTACTATCAACAAAATTCTTCCCTACAACTCTAACTTGACCATAGTCAAGAGCTTCAACAGTTACAGAACCTTCTGTTTGCTTTTTAAAGTAATAAGTATTTGTTTTTGTAAAGTGACTCTGACTGCTATTGTATTGTAGTACTTTTACCGTTAATTGATCACCATTTGAAACTTCATTTTTCTTAGTTGTATAAGAAAATGAACCATTTGAATTCATTGTAATTTTTGTTAAATAATCTCCATTTACATAGAAATTAACTTGCTTGTTACCAGTAGCAGATCTTGTAAATCCACTTCCAACAACTCTAACTTGACCTTCACTTAAATTTTCAAAATCAATATATGCTGCGAATGCGCTACCAATTGATAAAACTAATGTTAATAATAAAATTAATGCTTTCATTTGTGTCTCCTTTTCATGACAAATCGAAGCATTAATATAATGGATAGGAAGGAATTGCAATTGATAGATGTCAATTACACTATATTATATATAAATGACTTTCTATATAATATTTAGATATCACCTAAATTGAGCAAAATTCAACACCTATAGCATTTGAACTAGAATATCTATTAACATCTCTCAAAAAGCCTTTATAGGCTTTCATTACAGCATCATAATATTCACCATAATTCCAGAATTTAAGTGCATTCATATCAACACCATCATTTTTAAGATGACCGATAAAATCTTTCCCTTCATAGGCTATTCCTAGTAATAAAGGGATACGTGCACCAGCTGCTCTGCCTTTTTTCATCGTATAATGACAACCTAAAAACATAGACATGTAGTTATGACGATTAAATGTTTGTGTAGATTTGTTCTCAAAAATTAAAGAAATTTTATTTTTAGAAACTATATCCATCACTCCACTGAAGGAATCTCTAATTTTTTTTAGATCATGAAAATTAGTTATAATTGAATATGTATCTAAATTATTATTAATGTCATTTAATAAAGATACTTCATAAAATCTATCAGTAAAGCCAGCCCCGCTTTTAGTTGATGAAAAGAAAAAATTCATCATTGCTAAAAAATACCTTCTATTATTTAATGAATTTGATGAATTAACAGTATCTTTATATATAGTCCAAAAATTTATACTTTTACCATTAACTTGAGATTCTTCATAAACCTTATGCGTAAATGTATATAAATCATCAATAAAATTTTCATTTTTAATTAAAATATCTGCTGCCATTTTATAACCGGCCACACATGGATTTGAATCTCTATATCCATTATAATCAGCAATCGTCTCCCATCTACAATGAGGATCTAGCTCTTTAAACATATTTTTTAAGTTCTTTTCACATATTCCATTATACAACCTTCTAAAATTCCCAAGAGAAAGCTCTTGAGCAATACAGTAAGACCTTATTGCATCATAGGCAAAATTAAATTGAGACGATTCTTTTAACTGAATTTTATCATCTGCTAAAGATTTAGCTTCTGGACAACTTTTTAGTTCATGAATGTATCTCCACCCATCAACTAATTTTTCTAATAATTCATCTGTATAGTTTACTGATTTGAGAAGAGGATTTATTTTTGTTTGATCATAGTACTTACATAAATTTGAAGCGGTTTTTAATTCTGAATTATAAATGGCGAGCTTTTCTTGAATATAAATACTTATTACTTTTGTTCTATAATTTTTTAATCCTTGCTCAGATGCAAATGAATTACATATTATAAAAAAATTAAATAAGAACAATAAGGCTTTCAAAACTTAAACTCCAAAAAAAAGGGTCTATTGCTAGACCCTAGTATAAACTTTTTACTAACTAATATCCTTCTCCACC
>CAYGTU010000066.1:0-15117 GCA_964352945.1 uncultured Bacteriovoracaceae bacterium | reverse complement strand
GTACAAAAAGTGTTTAAAAGTCATTTTAATATTGATTACTTAAGTGCAGATGGAAAACAATTTGATTTATTACTTAGTGAAAATCAAGAAATAAATTTTGGTAGCTTGAAAATGAAAGCAATTCCTACTCCAGGACATACACCGGCCTGTGTGAGTTTTTATTTTGAAGGACATGTTTTTGTTGGGGACGCTCTTTTTATGCCAGATTACGGTACGGGTAGATGTGATTTTCCAGCAGGAAGTGCAACTCAACTCTATAATTCGATTTCGAAAAATCTTTATTCCTTACCAAATAATACATTGGTTTATGTCGGTCATGATTATAGTCCTAACGGAAGAGAGATGAAATTTAAAACCACCATTGAAGAAAGTAAAAAAAATAATATTCAATTAAATTCAAATACTACAGAAAAAGAATTTGTTACTTTTAGAGAGACTAGGGATAGGACACTTGCTGCACCAAGGTTACTACTACCAAGTATTCAAGTAAATATTGATGCTGGACATTTGCCACCCAAAGAGGAAAATGGAAAGTCTTATTTAAAACTTCCTTTAAATCCTAAAATAGATATCCTTAACGATTAAGAGGAATACTTACACCGACATTGTAAAAACGAAAGTTAGTATTGAGATTTTGCGTTACACCTAGATTAGCATTTAGATCTACTTTGTCACTTAATTCAATTTTTTTTATGACATAAAGATTAACAACTTTTTGTTGATCATTTGTAGCAGGATCGACAATAACCGTAAAACCTCCCCCGCCATTTAACATGTATTTTTCAGAGGCAATATCTATATTTGCTTTATGTCTTCTGTATTCAACATTGCCGGCATATTCATATCCACCTGTTACTCCTACATCATCAGTTACTTTTCTAAAAATCTGAGTATTAATTACAGTTCGATCAGCTGATAAATTTAGATTTTTATTAAAATCTTTTTCATTCCAGCGAACATCAGGTAGAACAGAAAGATTTGTTTGTCCTGTAAGTAATACTGTTGTTTTACTATCAATTTGCTGAGAAACCCCACCTTTAATTGTTGTATAATAAATTCCGTCGACTGTACCTGTTGTTTCTAAATCTTTTTGTTTTAATGTATGTAAATATCCTTCACCAGTTATTGATGCATCTGCAAAAAGTGTTGTATTCTCTTTTATGGTTTTTTCAATCCCAATATTTCCTTTACCGGCAAGTGCACCACCTTGATACTTAATATTTTGTCTTTCATCTGATGGATCGAGCATTATTAAATTCATCGTTTCATCAAATTTGTATCCGGCAGCCGAGAATGTCATCCCCTTGTTGATGATTAATCCATTTTTGTAAATGACATCAGCTTTATGTCCATACTGAACTCCAACACCACTACCTTTATTAACTTCACCGGTCAATAATTCATTTTCGGAGTTGGCCATTTTTAAAACAAAGCTATTCATTATTTCTTTTTTCTTTCCCGTATTGACATAAATTTTTGTTTTAGCTTTTTCTATAGCAACACCAGGTTCCTGGTAGGAGTAAGTAGAAACATCAAAATGTTGATCATCTGTACCAAGTAATCTCGCGACTACTGTTCCTTTATTATTTCTTAAAAAGCCTGCGTATTTTGCCTCTTCACTAGCGTCATAAAGCTGAATGATCATCCCAGCAGCCGGAATGGAATTGGAGGTGAGTTCATAGTTTGATAGGAAATCTGGGACTTCAGTTTCAGTCATTTCGCCCCAATTAAGCGTATATGTATTTCCCGATTGCGGATCTTTTACTTTTACGATCGCATGACCTGAAAAATCATCAGTTGCATAACCTAGTCCTTTGACTTGATTCATTTCAAAACCACATTTTGCTAAAAAGTCACTGACAAGATTTGTAGCATGCCGGCAAACTCCGGCTACGGGAGGATATCCACTTGTTCCAAAAGCATAGCCATTTAAAACATTGTACTGTCTTTGAATTGTAATTTTTTCAGTTTCATTTGCTTTTTTTGTTATATCTTGTGAACTATACTCATCACCTTTCCCAGAAGTAAGACCATAGTTATAAACATTGCCAAGCATTCCAAAGAGGGCACTTCCATATGAAATTTTTTGCATATTAGATTTATCAGCACAAAGTTTTCCAATAGCAATGTCTCGTTCCCCATTTGATTGGGCTTGAATAACTGATTTTAATTCTTCGCTCAGTGCTGCAGCATCAACTCGATCCATTTGTGTGTTTTTTATATCTTCAACAGGACCAATAACTCTAAAATAAAATTTATAATCTGCTTTATTTTTAACAACAACTTTTTCACGTTTCCATTGTCGTTTTTCTTTTCCTTTTAATTTCCCTGGATCGTTACATTCAATATTATCATTCAGATCATCTTTGTTTTGATCATGAACTATACTGACTAATTGTGAGGGATCATCAACTGATGAAACAAATTTCATTAGGGTATTTATTTCTTCGATTTCTTTTAATTCATCAGAGGAGAGAATTCTCAAATTACTTTGAGAAAAAGCATTAACGCTAAATATTACAAGGATGAATATAAATAATTCTCTCACGTGGAATTATCGGTATTTTCTCTAATGTATTTGAGAAATATAATATAAGAATTTACGTGTTATTAGATGGTTAGGGCTGTATTTCATGAATTATTGGAGAAGTTGATTACAATTAAGTATTTTATAGGGATGAACTCCTGCTTGCTGCTTTAAATAAGGGAGTATTTCATCCTCAAGAACATTTTGAAATTCCTTACTTGATAGTTCTCTCGTATGAGGAAAGAGAACGTAAACGGCATTTTTAATGGAGTCAGTTTCAATCCAAGCTTTTAAGATTTCAGATTCAGTTAAGATTCGATCATGAGGCAAGTTACTCGCAAGAACTTTTGTTTTCTCTGACCTGATAATTCCAGCAGGACTTACAAAACGAGATTCATCAGTAAATTTAAAACGAGCAGCTCTATACATTAGCCCATCAAAGGCATTCAAATTTAGGTCTTTCAGTGTCTCAATGGGTGCAAGCTCAAGGTCGACTTCCTTGAAAGCTGTATAGACAAATTCAGAACAATTGAGTGAATTGGGATTCATTTGTTGTTTGAAATTATACTTAATTTTTTTAGAAACCATATAATCTAAATTATCTTTTAGCTCACTTATTCTAAGAGGATTAAATTCTGGTTCAGCAATTGTAACGGCATAGGAATTTCCAATCTTTGATTTTTCTAAAAATTGTTTAAGTGGTGTTTTTTGAACCCCTTGTGGAGGAGCAGATTCATAAACATAAAATTTTTTATTATCCTCCATTATAATTCCAATATGGCCATAACGACTTCCTGTACCAATTTCAAAAATAAAAGTTGAGCCATCAATTTGCGCTTCTGAAATTGCTATAATTTGACCACTTTCAAACTTAAAGTTTTTTGGGTCAAAGTCAGAAGCTAAGACAGATAAACAAAATATAAATAATAGAAGTAAGTATTTCACAGATCACTATTCGGTAATTACTAAGTAAAAATTAAAAAGCTATTTGATCAAGAATTAATACTTTAATGTATTATCTCTTTAGCTAGCTTATGTGTGCTATGCTGATGAAGCTTATAAGCACAAAATTTTATGGAGGTACATAATGATTACCGATTTTGAAGATGAGTCCCAAATTGCTAAAGAACAAGATATGAAGGCTACGGCCCTTAGTTCGGATCGTTTTTTAAAACCAATTAAAGAATTAAATTTACCAAAGGCGATAGGTCTAGATAAAGGAACAACTATAAAAGAAGCAGTTAAGCTGATGCAATCAAAAAAAATAGGATCAGTTGTAGTCTTAGATAAAAAAAACTTAGTAGGGATTTTTACGGAAAGAGATATTCTAATGAGGGTTATAGGAATCATTCCTGATTGGGAAAATAAGCCAATTAGTTCAGTGATGACTGAAGAGCCTCAATGCTTGATGGAAAAAGATGAAATTGCTTATATCTTAAATAATATGCATGTTGGTGGGTATCGCCATATACCTATTATTAATGATAAAAATGAACCACTCGCAATGGTCTCGATTAAAGATATGGTGAACTGGATACTTTCGCATTTTCCAGCTGAGATAATGAATCTTACAGGAGCACCATTTAGAGGATCACAAAATCGCGATATAGGTGGTTGATTTTAAGTAAGTAATATCTACAATTTTTAGATACAACTAATTACAAAAACAAATTTCTATACTATAAATCCAACTAATATTGTTTTTAAAAGGAACCTATATGAAAAGATTTATAGTATTTATTATTTCAATTTTTGCATTCAATACATTTGCTGGAGTTGATCCAAGTCAAAAAGCAATAGATTGTAGAGCTATACTTCCTATCATTCTTGCTCCTAAAAGTGTTGTTACCTTAGCGAGCACAAACACTGATCAAGAAACAAGAAATATAACTTTCAAAAAAGATTCAAAATCAGCTGCAAAAAAATTCAATGCAAAATGTTCAATTCAGGCCAGTATGCTTTTATGTAGCTGGGAAACAGGAAAGATTCTTATCGATACTTCTCACGTTCTTAAGGACGATGGGATGGTTATCGGTGGAAGCCGTGTTGGTGGATATGAATATTTTGAAGCTAAAACGATCATCAAAAGAGCAATTCTAAACAAAACTGAATCTGTTCGTTGCCGAATTAAGTAATTAAATTCATTTAAGAAATTTTGCTAGAAACCGACAAGTAAAGTAGGTGATTTTCGTCTATCAACAGCGTCTAAGTCACTGAAAACCTGTGTTATGTTGGTATAGAAGTATAATGGATTAAATGAAATATACAATTTTAATAGTAATTAAATTTACTTTTATTCTTTCGATCTGCTCTTGTTTAAAGCAAGGTACGGATCCATCTATTTCAATATCAGGAAGTAATACTAATGGTACCACAAATAGTGGACCTCCCAATGATCCGCCTTTTGCAGATAATATTGGGCCAAATGATGGAATAGAAGGAATAGAACAAATAATAAATCTTAGCTATTCCGATTCAGATGGTGATCTAGCTACATCTTGTAATATATTTTCAATTAGTTCTTCACTGACAGTAACCACTCCTTGTAGTTGTGCTGCTGGGTCTTGCTCAATTGGCATAACTCCTGATTTTGGTTTTAAAGGTTCAGTTAACTTTAGTTATAATGTTACCGCAAATTCTCAAGTCTCAAATAATGCAACAGCAAACTATATAGTTTTTGGAACACCGATGGTTACGAGTTGGGTGACGACGACAGCATTAGAGTCAATCACACTTCCATTAAGATCAGGATTTTCTTATAACTTTACAGTTGATTGGGGAGATGGTTCACCAATTGATACAATACTCACTTGGAACGACTCAGCTAAGACACATAATTATGCAGCAGCAGGAACTTACACAGTCACTATGAAGGGTACAGCCGAAGCGTGGTATTTTAATAATGGCGGAGATAAAGCTAAGCTCTACGACGTTTATGAACTTGGAAATATGGGGTGGAGAAGTTTTGAGAATGCTTTTATGGGGTGTTCAAATTTAACAACAGTTAATGGTGGAAATACAAGTCAGGTTTTAAACATGAGTAGTATGTTTTTTAATGCTGTAAACGCTGATCCTGATACCTCAGGTTGGGATACCTCAAATGTTACCAATATGGCCTCTTTATTTTCAGGTGCTTCTTCAGCAAATCCTGATGTTAGTGGATGGGACACTTCAAGTGTAACAAATATGTCTAGTATCTTTAAAGGTTTAACTTCAGCAAATCCTGATGTTAGTGGATGGGACACTTCAAGTGTAACAAATATGTCTTTTGCTTTCGGAGGAGCATCTGCAGCAACCCCAGATGTTAGCAGTTGGAATACAACAATTGTAACTAACTTATCCTATATGTTTTGGAATGCTTCTTCAGCAAATCCTGATGTTAGTGGATGGGTTACTTCAAATGTAACTAATCTACAGGGCATGTTTTATAATGCCGTTTCAGCTAATCCAGTTGTCACTGGTTGGGATACTTCCAGTGTAGCTAACATGTCGAGTATGTTTTGGTTTGCTTCAAGTGCGAATCCGGATGTATCAGGATGGAGCACAGAAAGTGTTACAACGATGGCAAATATGTTTAATAGCGCGACTAGTGCAAATC
Organism: uncultured Bacteriovoracaceae bacterium; assembly: GCA_964352945.1. Classification (GTDB taxonomy): domain Bacteria; phylum Bdellovibrionota; class Bacteriovoracia; order Bacteriovoracales; family Bacteriovoracaceae; genus CAYGTU01. The sequence goes on along the minus strand of CAYGTU010000066.1, from coordinate 8,992 downwards.
CGGATGTATCAGGCTGGAGCACAGAAAGTGTTACAACGATGGCTAATATGTTTAATGGTGCAACAAGTGCGGATCCAAATATGAGTGGTTGGAATTTTGGAAGCGTTACTAGTATGATCGGCATGTTTAACGGTACAACAATTTCTACAACTAATTATAGTAATATGTTAAATAGAATTGTAGCTACATCAGCTCAATCAGGTGTTACTTTAAGTGCCGGTGGTGCAAAGTATAACTCTGGCGCTTTAAGTAGTAGGGCTGCCTTAATAGTTCTAACTTGGACAATTACAGACGGTGGTCCAGAGTAATTCTCTATAAATTTTACACGTTATTAAATTTTTCATGGATTCAAATGCATTTTGATCGTACAAGGTCATTGTAAAGATTAAACATGGAGAATGGGTGTGAAAATTTTAACTTTTATTTTACTTTTAGGCGTTTTAGCTTCTTGTGGTAATGACCAGAAAAAAGCAAATAATACAGCGAATGGCTTTAATCAATTTGCAGCAAATTGTGCAAATGGAACTAATGGTTATCAATATGGAAATCCGTACGGAAATCAGTTTGGAAATCAATTTGGAAACCCTTATTTAAATAACGGATTTAATCCTTATATGAGAGCAGGATTTGGATTCCAGTGGAATACTGGATTTGGAAATCCTTACATGAATAATGGATTTAATAACGGTTTTAATAATGGATTCAATAATCCATTCCAAGGCGTTCCTTGTTATTAATTAAAAACTAAATAAATAATATATTTAAGCTCCCGATTGGGAGCTTTTTTTTTGCCGTATATCAAATCTCTATTGAAATAATTATAACGAGTTAACATATATCAATGTGCATAACTAATAATAACTATACTGAATACTCTGCTTAGGAGTATTTATGAAAAAAATTTTAATTCCAAAGGAAAGTTCTTTTTTTCCTTCAAAAAGATTAAGAGAGATCAACTCTTTAATACCTATAAAATATGGACCAGATTTCTTTGAAACCTATAATGATTGGTTTTATTTTATTCATATTGATCCTGTACAACGACTAATTCATTCAATTGGTATGCTAATCGGCTATGCAATGTTTTTGGCTTTATCAATCGATCTGATTAATGGGTTTCAAATATATCATCTATTAGGATTTTTAATTGCAACTTTTTTCTATTATGGTTTTGGGTTATTTTCTCATCTTATCTTTGATGGCGGTAAAGCAATGTCAACGCCTGGACATTTTATTGAGACGCTTCCTGTAGTTCATTCGTTTAACTTCTTAACGCTAATAGGGAAATACGATAATTCACTGAGAACATTTGTTAAAAAGTATCCTTTTGTTGTAGAAGCCTATGATTTAATCGAAATAGAAGAATTTGAATTATTCAATTATTTAACTAACAAAAAAACAATAAAGGTAAATTATGCAAGAAACAACTGAAACATTATTTAGTACTAACAAGTCTACTCAACCAGTTGCAGAATATAAAAAATTTAATAACTGGGAATTTATTCCAAAAGGATGGGTTGTTGTTTGCGAGAGTAAAAAATTAAAATCGGGTAAAACTCTTTCTCAAAAGATTTATGGACATCGTTTAACTCTTTTTAGAACCAAAAGTGGTAAAGCTTCAGCGGTAGATTCGTTTTGTCCTCATATGGGAATGGATATGGCAAAAGGTCATGTTAAGGGTGAAAAAATAGTCTGCAGATTTCATCATTGGGCTTTTAATACAGATGGTGATTGTACAGATATACCTTGTTTATCACATTTACCAAAAACTAAAAAAATTAATCTTAACTCTTACCCTGTAGAAGAAAAGTATGGCCTTATTTGGGTTTATACTGACAGAGTAGCTGACAGAGCAGTTTATGAAGTTGATTTATTAAAAGGTGAAGAAGTAATGTTTACTCATCTTAAGCCATTTAAAAGAATCGCTCATCCTCATATTACTATGATGAACTCCATTGATGAACAGCATATGCGAACTGTTCACTTATTAGAGATTGGTCTTGATTTAGATATTAAGACTGAAGGTAGTAAATTTTCTGTGGACTTTAACGGCAAAGTAGAAAGAAATAATTTAATGGGAAAAATTCAAAATATCTTTATGGGTGATAAATGGAAAAGCCAAGTTGAACTGATTGATGGTTGTGTGGGAATTTTAAATATTATGTTAAATTCTAAATTGTTTAATCGCTTTAAACTTCCATCAGGTCATTATATTTTCTCTCAAAGTTTTAATTCAAAAGGGGAGACATATGTTTGGCCAATTATCGTCACTAAAAGACGAAAAGGAATCTTGGGATTTATTTTTACAAAAATATTATTACAATTTCAAAAAATGCTTATGTGGTTTTTAGCCTATCAAGATGGGAGAGTTATCTATGGACACCTTAGGTTTTCTTCAGCTGGACTGATTGCTGGAATTGATGATACCACTAGCAAATGGATTGCTTTTGTTAACAGAGAGCTAAAGCCTTCACTTTGGAGTAAAGCACCAATCGAGTTTACTTGATCAATTTACTTTAAGTTATATATATTTTATTAATCAGAATAAATAATTACCGATAAGTTACCTGAGAAGAGGTAATTAATGAAAAATCAACCAATACTATTTAAGTGTTTAAGCTTATTATTTCTATCCTTTGGGTTATGTTATCCCTTTTGGAGTTTTAATGGTGAGCATTTAATTATTTCAATTTTTCCAAATGCGATTTCATTAATGGATACATTTTTAATAGCTTCATTTGTTTCTCTTGCTTTTGGTTTTTACAAGTCTTGGGTTATTACGCATTATCTTTTCATGGCGAATATTTTTTTAGTGGTGATGAATTTCGTTTATTCTATCTCAAATAAGAATTTTTATAATTCAATTACACCAATTGTTGTGGGTATTTTTTATTATTCACTTTATTTGGTTTTCACTCAGTCTGATGAATTTATCATTCTTGTTAATAAGAAAAAACAATGGTGGAAATCGGCCAAAAGAGTTCCCGTGAAAATTCCAACAACACTTTATCTTGATAATGATGATGTGGAATTGGAAACTGTAGATATTTCAGAATCTGGAGTACTACTTAAAATGAATAATCCTAATGCTTATAAAAAATACCAAGATTTAATTGGATCTGAAGTATCAATTGCATTTTCCTTTGATGAGGATAATATGCAGTTTTCTAATGCAAAAATTGTTAGACTTAACTTAGGTGAAGTAGGAAATAAGGGTTTAGCCTTAAATTTTACTGAAAAATCAGGTGAATTTAACAAATACATCAAGAATCTATTGAACTAGAATTCTCATTTTTTCTTACCAAGTGACTTCTTTATAGAATTTAACTTTATAGAGTGATAGAACTTATCTACAGCGGGGTACTCATGAGAGTTTTATTATCAACTATTTTAGTTTTATTTTCACTTAATCTTTTAGCAGAAGAGCATGGTCATCATCACCATAACTGGCTGGAAGATAAAGAAGCCTTTGCTTATACCCAAGCTTATGAAAATAAGTTTTTTGAAAATTTATTTGCAAAAACTGAGAGAAAATTTTCACTTATTAATAAGTCTTCTTTAGAAAATGGAATTTCAGTTGAATTTATAAAACTAAAACTTGAGCAACTTTCTGGAGTTAAGCCGGTAGTTATTAATGGTAGGTCTATAAATATCAATGAAAGAGGTTCAGCTACTGGTAGAAATAATGCTCTTTTATTTTTACAAACTGAATATGAAAAATTAGGGTTTCAAGTTTCTTATGATAAATTTTCAAATGGAGCCAATCTTGTTGCTGAAAAGAAGGGGTTTGATCCTAATGGAAAAATTTTAATTTTAAGCTCTCATATGGATAGCGTAAGCAATGCAGGTGCTAATGATAATGGTACGGGAACGATTTCTGCCCTTGCTGTTGCTAGAGCACTTGCTGGAATGAGTTTTAAAAATACCCTAAGGATTTTAGCTTTCGATAAAGAAGAATCAGGTTTAATTGGTTCATCAAATTACGTCAAAAAATTATCTAATAAATCTCAAATTATTGGAAATATAAATTATGAAATGATGGGAACTAACTCAAGACAAGATGGAGCTTTTCATATTATTGATTGTAACAAGCCAACTTCAACATTTTTAACTCAGTCATTATTAAATTCAATTCAAACATATCAATTACCACTTGTTCATAACCCTGGGTGTACGACTAGATCTGATCATGCTTCTTTTTGGAATGCAGGTATTCCTGCAGTTGTTATTTCAGAAAATTTCTTTGGTGGAGATTCAGATCGTTGTTACCACCGATCATGTGATGTTGTGGATAACAGATTAAATTTTGAATACATTAAAAATATTACTATCGCGGCCTATGGTGCTGTGTTTAGTTTATTGCAAAAATAAAATTTTAAGATCCCAAAGACTATAAAACCGTCAGGCAAGATGGCACTAGTGTAAAATTGGTTCCGTCAAATTTCAGTCACTTACTTCAAATTATTTTGTAATTTAAAATACTTGCTGCACTTCTTAACTTGCGATGAGTCGTGGCAAGTTTTTTGCTATTTATAGAATGTCGCAAGAAGCTCAAAAATTACGGAGAGGAGATTTTAATGAAGTTTATGATGCATTTGATTTTAGGATTAAGTTTATTTTCAACACTGGCGCAAGCTGATTTTGATTCACGGGAAAGAGATTTTGATTATTCAGGACAACCATTAGAAAGTTTAAATTTAGATTATAAAAAATTTGAAACTCGATACAGAGACGAACAAAGACAAGATACATGTTACAGAGATGAGACTTATACTGATCGTGTTTGTGAAGATCGAACTTATTATAGAAATGAATGTAGAGACGAATATCAAAATGTTTGTCGTGATGTAACTAGATATAGACAGGAATGCCATACAAGCCCAAGCAGACAAGTTTGTAGTACAACTCCAGATAGACAAGTTTGTAGTACAACTCCAGATAGACAGGTTTGTTCAACTCAACCTACGAGACAAGTTTGTAGAACAGTAAATGGTAGAAGAGTTTGTTCTACTGTTGGTGGTGGAAGAACTTGTAGAACTGTTCCAGGGCAAAGAACTTGTAGAACTGTTCCAGGGCAAAGAACTTGTAGAACTGAGCCGGGACAAAGAACATGTCGTCAGGTTCCTTATAATGACAGAGTTTGTGAAAGAGTAGCTAGACGAGTTTGTCGAGATGTTCCTTATACAAGGCAAGAATGTAGAGATGTAACTCGAACAAGACAAGTAGCTTATTCATGTACAAGAACTGTTAGAGTTCCTTACCAGGCCGTTGTTGCTGATTTTAGAGCAGAAGTTAATATTAGATTCACAAATCAATCTCAAGATAGAATTACTTTTAGAGCTTTCTTAGACGATTTTGGAAAAGTAGTTTTAAATCTAAAAGATGAAAAGCGTGATGTAGTGCTTGTTACATATGAAAGACAAATCGAAAATGGAAGTGGTTCAATTTCAGCAGACTTTGATATTACTTTTACTTCAGTAGAGCAATACTATAGACCACTTGAACTTGGTGAGGTTGATAAAGCTAGAATCAAACTTAGTAACCAACAAATTATTTTCAATACAGCTAATGCGGTTGATGCTTCAAAGCTTGTGGCTTCAATTTCACTTACAGATGAAAATGGACAGATCTTAAGTGGTAAGTTTAATTTGGATGACCAAGAACTTTTTAAATTTAATACAGCTGCAAATGGAGATACTAGAGTGATATTTACTCCAGGTTCTCATTTAAGATCTAGACTTGAGAACAAGTCTTATGACATGCATTTGATTATTGAGCTAAAAGAAAATGATATTTTAAACAGAAATATTCAGTATCGAAATATCGAAAAATCATTCAAAAACCTCCAAATCATTCAGTAAAAATTAGGCCCTACGGGGCCTTTTTAATATCTCAAAATTAGATAGAGACTATCTTTTTAATATCATTGATTATTTTCCTCAACTGAACTATAACTAGTTTAACGAAAAGCACAGCTGACTAGATACGAAAGTAGACAACCAGTTGGAGCCGATAAGAAAGCTAAAGCAAGCTGAATCAGACCTTGAGAGCGAAAGTGATTTAGGAGTGAAAAGGTAAGTAGATGCTGGAAAGTAGGAAGCGAAGTTTTTGAAATAAAGAACTTAGTGGGCTAATCGGGATAGAGGTAGAGGATTTTGGTGGAGACATTAATTGAGAATACTTTTGTTGAAGTCTTATGAAGAAAGCTCTCGAGTGGACAACATGAGACGAAAAGGCGCAGAGGCTCTTGGAAAGTGAGAACTGGTAATAGGATCCCACAGGAAAAGATAGCAAAGAGTAAGGAAACAAACTTGGAGCGAAAGACTGACTAAGAAGTGCGTGGCGGCGGAGAAATCCCAAAGTCATCGGAAACGGCACCTGGAGTATTATCAAAGTTTACTTTGGTAGAGAGAAGGGGGAAACGTCAGAGAGTGTGTTCTTAGCAAAACTGGTCAATTGAGCAATCTATCGACCAGTCACCGGCCGCAAATTTCTAAACCTTCGGGTTTTGAAAATAGAGAAGCTTCCTTTCGGGGAAGCTTTTTTTTTGCCTAAATATTAAATATTTATCTAATACTAATCATAAGAATTTACTTAAAAATAAAAAATACCGTCAATTCAATGTCTGTTTTTTTCTGACACTAAAACTTAAAAACAATTATATTTGAATACACTAACCGCAAGGCATTATCTTAACAGTTTCTTGATACAAATGAACTTGTCAGAGTGATTTCGAGGCGATCTAATATTACCAGTATAGGGATGTTAACAAAGAGAATTTTCATGAAGAAAATAATTATTTATGCCATTTTAGTATTATCTGTATCGGCCCAAGCTTTTAATATGGCGACCTACAATATTAGGAACTTTAATCCTAATAGTGGAAGTAAGGGGACAGATCTTAATCTTTTAGAAAGCACTATTAAAGAAGTTAATCCAGATATTATGTCTGTTGAAGAAATCAAAAATAAAGATGCTTTTAATACTTTTATCAAATATCGTTTTCCAAATTATAAAATTGTGCTTTCTGAGTGCGGCGGCGGTGGAAGCCAGCATTTAGGATTTGTTATTAATTCTAATATTTTTGAAATTACTGGATTTGATGAAGATCTTCGATTCACTGATGTCGATGCAATGTCTGTTGGTACTTGCGGTAGTTTGCGACCAGCTGTTGTTGTTTCTCTTAAGAATAAGAAAACAGGACTACATTATTTAGCTATATCTCTTCACTTAAAGGCTAGTGGTTCACCTAGTGCTACAGCAAGAAGAATTAAACAATATGCAATGGTTTCAGACTTAGTTAATTATTATAGAAGCCAAAAGAAATATTCTAATATTGCAGTATTTGGTGATTTAAATACAGTTGGTTTAATGACTGGACACCAACAAGAGATTGAAGCATTTAATAGAATGCTTACTACTGGTGGATTAGTTAACATGACTCAAAATATTAAGTGCTCTGCTTATTGGAGTGGTGGAACAAATGATGGTATTGAAGATCCTTCTAAGTTAGATCATATTTTTATCTCTCGTGAATTTAAAGGTGTGAGCAATTACCCAACGGTAAGTGTTCATTCTCATTGTGCTGTATTTAGTTGCAAAAACTTTAAGGTTACACCTGATATGAGTTATAGAACTGATCCAACAGCTTCATATAAATATGTTAGTGATCACTGCCCAGTTAGATTAAGTCTTTAAGATTTAGGAATTATTATGAAAAACTTTTTTTTACTTTTATTAGTATTAGCTTTTACTAGTTGCTCTGTTGCTCTTCAAACGCCATCATCAAGAATGCTCTCTCCGGAAGCAGTGGGTAAGTCATTAAGCGGTCAGCTTAGTGGTGGGTTGATTGGCCAAGCTAAAATTACTAAAGAAATAGATACGGGAACACTTGATGATCCATTAATGGTTGAAAGATCATATAGTATAGATTACTCGGCAGAGCTTGGAATAGTTGAACAATTAGATGTCTATGTAGGTCTTCCTATTTTTTCTACTCCAATTATCGGTTTAAAATACCAAGTCTACGGAAAGCCTAGAGAAACAGCTCAAGAGGGCGATATTTCGGTGTCGATTGCTCTTGGAGGTGGTTCTAATTCAGGTAAAGACATTGATGATGATGTTTTTGATTTGAGTGGAAATACAAAAGTAAAAGATTTTGGATCAAATGCTGTTGAGGCAACAATCCTTGTAGGTAAGAGAACGAAAAAAGATGTTTTAGCTTTTGGTTTTGTTACTTTAACTCAATGGAGATTTTTTGGTGATGTTTCATCAAATAATGTTGCTATTGATGGAGTTTACTTTGAAGAAGAAGGAACGACTACAACTGCGGGTGTTGGTTTAATGAGATACTACGATAAATATACTTTAAGAATTGAAGCTGTTGGACAGAGAGTTGATTTTGAAAATACAAACGATACACTTACTCTGGGATTTGCTCAATTTTCACTCGGATACTTCTTTAATTAAAGAGACATGAATCCTTTAGGAAAGAACTGGTTATGAGGATCATGTTCTTTCTTAATATCTTTGAAAAATTCTTTTTGATTACTTGAAATAAATTCTTTTATATATTTTTGCTTTAAAAATCCAATCCCATGTTCAGCAAATGGACTTCCTTTCATTGATTTAATTTTTTTATATAAACCTTCAAATAAATTATAACAATAATCGAGCTTATCTTTAGTTGGCATAAAGTTGAAGTGAAGATGAGCATCTCCAAAATGTCCAAAAAGGTTATATTTAACGTTTTGATCATTTTTAGCAAGCTGTTGGTAGTATTTTAGAAGTTCTTCAAATTGCGAATCAATGACTTGAGCATCAGTTCCAACTTTTGTTACACCTGCTTTTGAATTTGCTTCAAAGATTGCTCTTGGAACACTTGCTCTTATTTGATGAAACTTGTTTTCAGAAATTTCAAAAATATCATTTTCTGTTACAGTTTTAAGATTTGAAATAAACTCTTCATACACTTTATCAAATTGGCTTGAGA
>CAYGTU010000065.1:13643-15319 GCA_964352945.1 uncultured Bacteriovoracaceae bacterium | reverse complement strand
AACATCATATTAATGATAATTTCGAAAAAATTAAAGATAAGATAAAAAATCTTCTAAATTCAAATGATATTTTAATTATCTCTGGTGGAGTTTCTATGGGAAAATTCGACTTTATTCCTAAAGCTCTTGAGGAACTTGGAGTGTTCAATCATTTTCATAAAGTTAAACAACGCCCTGGTAAGCCAATGTGGTATGGTACAACTCTAGATGGAAAACAAGTATTTGGATTACCTGGAAATCCTGTTTCCTGTTTAACTTGCCTGAGACGATTTGTAATTCCCTCTTTAAATAAAAGAATTCACAATACTAAAGATGATCAGTTTGCCATTTTAAAAAAATCACTAATTTTTAGTAATCCTCTAACAATCTTTAAGGCCGTTGAATTATGCCTTGAAAATTCTACTATTACTGCAAACCCTATTGAAAATAATAATTCCGGGGATTTTAATTCACTCACAAAATCGACTGGTTTTATAGAACTCCCAGAGGATCTGAGTACCTATGAGGCTGAAAGTGCCTTTAAATACTACTCATGGACTGATAATTAACTGATTCTATTGAGCAAACCATGGATTTTTGAAAATTTATAGTCTAACATTAAGCATTCAAAAATATAACTTAATGCGCCTCTGGCTTGGGATTTATTTTGCAGAAACTAGTAGACTCACATGGTCGACACATTCATAAATTACGCCTTAATCTTTTAGATGCCTGTAATATGAGGTGTATTTATTGTATGCCCGAAGATACTCAATTTCTGGCCAAAAAATATCTCTTAACTGCTGATAACTTTTATCGAATTGCTCAAAATTTAACTCATTTTGGAATTGATCAGATTCGCCTAACTGGTGGTGAGCCCTTTTTAAGATCAGATATCAGAGAAATTATTGAAAAAATAAGCCAGCTTCCATTAAAAAAACTAGGAATCACGACCAACGGAATTGAATTAAATAAACATTTAGATTATCTTCCACATACCAATCTTAAGTTTATAAATATTAGTTTAGATAGTCTGAACGAAAATACGTTTCATTTTTTGAGTAAAAATAATTCTCTACACAAAGTTTTGGATAATATAATAAAGGCCAAAGAATTAGGTTTTATTGTAAAAATTAACTGTGTCATTTTAAGAAATTATAATTTTCAAGAGCTAGAGGATTTAATCAATTTTTCATGTCAGCATCAAATAGAAATACGTTTTCTAGAACTAATGAAAATTGGCAATGCTAATAAATATTTTGATACCGAATTTGTTAGCGCTGATGAAATGATTCAAAAAATATCATCACTTGGCTATTCTATGAAGAATAAATCAATGCCGAATGATTCGACTTCATTTAATTATATAATCAATAACGAAAATCATTCTACTCAAATTGGTTTTATTGCTTCAGAATCTAAACCGTTTTGTGGAGGATGCTCAAGACTTCGTCTAAGCGCTGATGGTACGTTAAGGCCTTGCATGATGGTAGCTGAAGGACCGAATTTAGTTAATCTTAATTTTAGTGAATATTCCAATGTACTAAAACATCTCATTGAAAAAAAACCAACTAATAGAATAGAAAAGATCGAACAAACAATGAATCAAATTGGTGGATAAGATGCAAAATTTAACTCATGTTGATGAAAACAATAAACCCAAAATGATAGATGTTACTGAAAAGGCAATTACGAAT
>CAYGTU010000065.1:0-13633 GCA_964352945.1 uncultured Bacteriovoracaceae bacterium | reverse complement strand
AGATATGCCCATGCAAAATCATCAATCATTTTACCAAAAGAAATTCTAGATCTGATTAATAATGGTGAATTGAAAACAAAAAAAGGTCCTGTTTTTCAAACAGCTATTATTGCAGGAACAATGGCGGTAAAAAAGACATCCAATCTTATCCCCTTTTGCCATCCACTTAATATTGAAAAATGTGATATTAAAGTTTGTATAGTAGAGAGCACTGTGGAAATTGATTGTATCGTTTCTATAACTGGTAAAACAGGTGTTGAGATGGAAGCCCTAACTGGAGCCTCTATTGCTGCTTTAACAATCTATGATATGTGCAAAGCTGTGAGCCATGAAATGATAATTAATAATACCTATCTTTTTGAAAAATCAGGTGGAAAGAGATTAATTAAGGAAGGTAAATTATGTTAGTAAATATAAAATATTTTGCAGCATTAAAAGACTCAACAAATATCGGTCATGAATCAATAGAAACAAAATCAAAAACTGCTAATGATTTATTTGAAGAACTTCATAACAAATATAATTTTTCAATTGATAAAAAATATATAAAAGTTGCAATTAATGAATCATATCAAAGTTTTGATTCTACACTCAATCCAAATGATACGATTGTCTTCATTCCTCCAGTAACTGGTGGTTAAAATGTTTTATATTACAGAAGACTCTATTAATGAATTAAATCTAGATCTGGGAGAAAAAGCCAATACTATAGGTGGAATCGTTACTTTTGATGGAACAGTTAGAAATCATAACAATAATCTACCTGTATCCAGTCTGGAATATGAAGCCTATACAGAAATGGCCAACAAAATTGGAAATGAAATTATTGAACTTGCTTACACTAAATTTGATATAGTATCAGCTAAGGCCGTACATAGAATTGGTCATCTACAAATTACTGATTCAGCAGTTAAAGTTACTGTTGGGTCTCATCATCGAAAAGAAGCTTTTGAAGCCTGCCAATTTATAATCGATACCATAAAAAAAGAAGTGCCTATATGGAAACGAGAGCACTACCAGAATCAAGAAACTAAATGGGTTGCTTGTCACGGATGCCAGCATGTCTAATGAGTATTATAAAAGACAGGTTATACTTCCTGAAGTTGGTTTATCTGGTCAAAAACTATTAGATGAAGCTAAAGTACTTGTGATTGGAGCTGGTGGCCTAGGGCATCCCGTCTTACTTTATCTAGCTGGTGCAGGTGTTGGCAGAATTGGAATTGTTGATCATGATAAAATAGAGCTTACAAATCTTCACCGACAGGTTTTGTTCACTAAAAAAGATATCGGAAAATATAAAGTAGATATTATTTCTAAAAAGATTCAAGAACAAAACCCTTATATTAATATCAACTCCCACCAATTAAGACTAGATGAAGATAACATTAGTCTTTTAAATGATTATGATTTGATACTTGATTGCACTGATAATTTTCATACTAAATTTCTCGTTCATGATTTTTGTTTTATTAATTCAATCAATCTTATCCAAGCAAGTATCCATAAGTTTGAAGGCACTTTAAATGTATTTAAATATCAAGAATTAAAAAATGGTTGCTTCAGATGCCTTTGGGATCAACAACCAACTTCTGATGCAGTTGGATCATGCAATGATATTGGTGTTTTCGGTGTAGTCGCTGGAATCTTTGGCACTCTTCAAGCAAGTGAAGCCATAAAACTTATTCTTGGGCTTAAAACGCTAGATAATAATAAAACACTTTGCTTTGATGTTAAATCAATGGAGATGAATACTTTTACGTGGATACCTAATCAATCTTGTAGTTTTTGTAAAAATCCAAGTATTAAAATAAATAATCAAATTGAAGTTAATAAACTCAAAAACTCTATTGCAATTAATGTTGATACCAATTTTAATATCGATAATTTTATTGATCAATATGATTCTAGTTTGAATTATTTATTTATTTGTGAAAAAGGAATAAATAGCTTTAGAACGGCTAAGTTATTACAAAATGAGGGATATATAAAATGCTTTAGCCTTAGAGGTGGAATTAGTGGAATGGCTTAGTATTATATTTTTTTTTATTGCATTTCTTTACTCCATGGTCGGTTTTGGTGGAGGCTCATCTTACACAGCCCTCTTAGTTGCTTCAGGTTTAGTTCACTTTACGAATATTCCTCTCATATCTCTTTCATGTAATTTAATTGTCGTTACAGGATCTTTATTTCAATTCAAAAAACATAACAATTTAGATATAAAATTAATCATTCCCTTTTTGTTAACTTCAATTCCCTTTACATTTTTTGGCTCACAAATATTGATTTCTAAATTTTATTTTTTAATTATCCTAGGCATTGCACTTTTTGTTTCCGCCATAAACTTAATGTTTAATCAAAGCAAAGATTTTAAAGCTAATAATAATGATTCACTTCTACTCAGTTTATCAATAGGAGCGATACTCGGCCTTATTTCAGGTCTAGTTGGAATAGGAGGGGGTATATTTTTAGCACCTACCCTATATTTTTTAAAGTGGAGAGAACCTAAAATTATAGCTTCTACTGCAACTCTATTTATTTTTATTAATTCTATTATAGGTATCTACGGGCATTTGATTAAAACTAACTTCGATTACCCTGAAGGTTCAATTTTACTGCTATTAAGTGTATTCTTAGGAGGTCAAATTGGTTCTCGAATTTGTAATAAAAAACTCTCCCCACTTGCTCTTACAAGATCAACAGGTGCCTTAATACTATTCATTTCTATAAGGATAATTTATTTATCTTTTTTGGCTTGAGGCTTTGGAGTTCTATGTCCAGGTTTAGCTAAAATTTCTATATAAAATGATTCATTTTTAGTTTCAATTGTTTTATCTATAAATGAACTTATATCTGCAATTACAATACTCTTTGACTCATCTGCAGTTAAACCTATTTTACAATTAAAGTCCCAAAAATCTACACCTTCAGGAAGATCTTTATTTCTCTCACGTTTTAAATACTTTTTTATTTCATGTTTTATAGCGTCCCCTTGTCTTTCTGGGGTTCTATTCGAAGATTTTAAACTAAAATTTTTTTTCATACTGTCCTAAGTGTTAATTTTTAATTCGAAACCAATTTATCACGACAAATACAGATAATTTAGAAATATTAGAGAATTGTAGTTAATACAGTTCAATATCTTAAATTGATGACTTTTATCGTAAAATCTCATTATAACGCTATAAATTAGGATAATAATTACAATATGTTAGTTAATTAGCTTTACTTGTGTCTCTATCAGACGTAAAACCGTATAAATCCACATAAAGTAGGATTATTTTTAACGAGGAAATATTATGAGTACAGGTGTAGTAAAGTTTTTTAATGACGCAAAAGGTTTTGGTTTTATCACTCCAGATAATGGAGGAAAGGATCTTTTCGTTCACATGTCAGCTATTGTATCAGGAACATTAAGTGATGATGACAAAGTTGAATTTGAAGTTGGTGAAGGTCAAAAAGGACCTTGTGCAGTTCAAGTAAAAAAAATATAATTTATTAAACAATATATTTATTTTTTTGTAGAGGGAGTCTTAGGACTCCCTTTTTTAATTATGTTTTTTTAGTGAGATTGAAAAATAGACCGACTTGGGTCTAGAGTTTTTCTTTGATAATTTATGGAATATTAAAAGCTTAATTAGGCTTTGGCGGCGGTGGCGGAACAACAACTTTACCGATAACACATTTTATATTATCTGAACCTGACTGACTGCTACCATTACCAACAGAGCCAGATGCGGTACCTGCTTCATCACCATTAACTGCTTTAATCTTACATTTATGTCCACCATCATCATTTTCAATATTTACAAATTCAATGAGAGAGGTGGGTAAAAAATTAAATGCACTCATTTTTGAGATAGTATCAATAGCTAAATCATTCATGACTACTGATCTAATGGCAGAATATTTAAGTGTTCCCCATAGTTCTTCAGAAATTGAATTCTTATCATCTTGAGAGTTTAATAGATCCATAAATTCGGAGCGCATCGTGATAATGCGCCCTAGAGTATTTATCATCTTAGACTTTTTAGGTGAATTAGATCTTTGGGATTCATTTTCTAGTTCGTCTTTTACCGCTATAAACATTTGAGACAAGTCTTCTTCTTGCTTTAAACTATTTGAAAACCATGTCTGCCAGATACTTGTATAATTAATTGAATTGTATCTTATTGATTCAAACTGAACCTGTGCTTTATTAATAATTTGGTCAATAAATTCGATTTGTTTTCTTACTTCTACCAGGCAATCTTTTTTAACTGAAGAAACTTCAATTTCTTTTTTTAAATAATCAATTTCTTTCTTTAGGCCATAAAATATACTTTTAGAAATCGAGGGAGATTGCGGCTTCTTTAAATCATTTATGGCGCTTTCAATACTAGAATCTAGAAGAGCAATCATTGCTTTAAGTTCAAGTCGTCTATCTTTTCTAAATGTTAAAAATAATACGCCTTTAAGTTCATTTTTGATTAAACGTACGGAAGCCTTAACTTGTCTCCTAGCCTTTGCTATTTCGTCATTTTTATAGCGACAAGAGGTTAAAGTTACTAAAAAGAGTAGTATTAGAATAAGTTGTTTTTTCATAAAATGATAAGTAGCACAAAAAACTGATTAGAGTCAATTTCTTATTCTTTTAGGCCGATAGATTATAAATAGCTGATATTTATTACATACTTAAAGTAATATATCGATATAAGTAATACCACTATTGATGGTTGATTTAGGTTTAGCGTTTTGCCCTTTAATTAAAATTTTTTTCTCAAGAAATAACTTTTTAAGTTGAGCTTTTGATATAGATTTTAATGTCTCATTTTCATCTTGATTCTTTAGAGCTTCTAATAAGACTGTATCTAGTCTGGGCTCTCTTTCTGAAAGATCTAAGGTTAAACGATAAGAATTAGCTGGTTGCTCAGGGATTTTATAAGTCATGAAAGTATTTATGCCCACATACGCGCTAAGTCAAGGATATTCGCAATTACGATTGGCTTAAAATATGGTTTATAAAAATCAATTCGAAATCCAAGGGTTAGAAAACAAGGACAAAACTACCTGATACACTTAACCAGAGATATATTATTCACTATTTTCATAAAGTGAGAGCTATTTGGCTAATGAATATTATAAAAATACATTCTAAAAATAATTGATTTATAATTTTAAAAACAGTGAGTTTTAAATTTGAGATAGTGGAAAAATGCTTATTATCACCAGCACAAAAAAGATAAACCTATGGTCATTTATAGAGATATTATATAATATTTAACCATGTTAATTCTTCTTATAATTTATGCTCTATGTATTAGTCCACTTATAATCTATTCATTATGTTATCTAATAACTGCAGCAATAATTTTATTTAAAACCAATAAATTTTCAGAGTCTTACACCAATACTGATTTTGGTGATCTGGCACTAATAATTCCTACCTATAATGAAGGTGAATCCCTAATTGATACAATCAAAACTATCACCCATCAAGACTATATAGGTAGAATTAATATATATATTCTAATGAAAGACAAAAATGATAGCTCCTACGCCTACCTGATAGCATATTTAAATAATTTGTTACCAACAAATAGAAGTGTCGTTCCAATTCTAACCGAAAAAAAAAGTAAAAGAGATAATATTAATTACCTTCTCCCCAAGTTAAATGAAAAATATATTGGTTTTTTAGATGCAGACCACAGAGCAGATCAAAAATGGGTAAGCTCTTCACTATATTTATTAAAAGAAAATAATTATGATGCTATACAGTCCGTAAGAAGGCCCCTGGCCATATCATCATTTTTCCAAGTATGGGATTCAATACAGAACCATATTGGTAATGAAGTTTTTAATAGACTTTATAATCATTTCAATTTTAGCACTTATTTTACTGGTACAACCTGCATATTTAAATCAGAAGCTGTTAAAGATAAATCTCTACCTGATTCATTAACAGAAGATACGGCCTTATCTTATGAGCTCATAATTAACGGAAAAACCATTGGGCTTAATCAGCACTACGGCTCATATGAAGAAGTCTCTCCTGATCTATCCACTTATATAGCTAGAAGAAGAAGATGGAGTAATGGACATAGTCTCACTTTCATTAGAAACTTAAAAAATATTTTTTCAGCGCCTATTAAAGTCAAACAAAAAATTCAAATGATTTTACATGGATCTTACTACCTCCTACCGCTTCTTATAATTGCCTCCTCGCAAATTACAGGGTGGTATTTTTACTTTCAATACACAAGTACCGTTCAAATTCTTTGTCTTGGAATAAGCATATTTTTATCATTAAGTGTCGCTCTACTTAGATATAGGTCATTAAATGATGTTTTAATTGAATCCTTTGTATCTTTTCTCACAATATTTCCATACATCGCAATTACTTCAATATTATTCTATAGAACTTACCAACAAGAATATTACTACTATGTTATCAATTTTCCATACTATAAAGCTCTATACTGGATTATTAGCTTTATGCTGTTAGCACCCGTAAGTGTCCTCATTATTGGGAGAAAATTTTTTAAGCATCCTTCATTAATAGTATTTCTATCTCATCTACTTTTTTACCCAGCTGTATTAATAATTGATATTTTTAGTTGCACTCTGGGTTTTGTAGACCTTATCTTTAAAAGAAAACATTGGGGAGTAATTAAAAGAAGTCACATCGTTGATACCTCTATAGTTCCACAAAGTATTTCACAAAATCTTAATCAAGATAAATTTAAAATTCGTAAATTTTATGGAATTTTAATTATTCCATTTTCAATAATACTAATAATTCTTGGAAATGATTTTCTTATTTTTCATAATTGTGGGAAACCAACCTACCTTTTCAATGATTATTTTTTCTTTCAAAATACACCCCCCTTACAATCACAACTAAAAATACAAATGAAATCTCTTGAAGGGGGAAAATACTTACTCACTCTTAGAAATGAAATTCAAAACAATAATGAGGTTGAAGGAAATGTTAAAATCTCAATTGGAGATAAAACTATCTACAAAGGTGACTTGAAGAGTGAGATTATTTCTTTAGAGCACGTAGATAACATGGGTTGGGAGACAGAAAAAATTAATGTTGATATAAAGACAAATAGATTTAGCTGTCATCAAACAAAGCTCTACGCAACATCTGTCAAAGAGATTATTGACAATAAACTCTACCTTAATGGGGAGCCTTTTTTAATTAAATGTATTATCCCCTCTCCTAATAAAACTAAAGAGCTTCAAGAGTCTATGCAGCAACTTAAATCAGCGGGAGCAAATTGCATTAGAATTTATCACTCTCCAACTAAAGATCTACTTAAGATTGCTAAAGAACAGCAACTTTTAATTATATCGCAACCAGATGAGACGACTTGGGATAATATAAGGATTTATGAAAATCATAATATTAAAAAAATCGTAAAAAAATATCGAGAACATATTAAGTCAACAGAAGGAAATCCTTATATCTTGTTTGAGCATCTAGGAAACGAACTTGCATTAAATGATTATCCTTTTGAAAGTAAAGAAAATCTTATTAAAGCTTTTAAGATATTAAAAAATAAAGACTATTATAGGTATCCTATCTCCTATTCCACTTACCAAACATTTGCTCATTATCCCATCGATATCATTGGCGTTAATATGCTTGATTCTGGTAATCTTTATTGGAACGAAGCCCTATCCCATACTCAATCACTTGGTACTCCTTTTTACGCTAGTGAGCTTGGTGGTTTTGTGGCCTATTATGAAAATACCCCTACATTTTTAAGAATACACCGACTTTATAAGAACTGGGAAAGCCTTTTAAGTAAAGGTGGTCTAGGTGCTGCTTTTTTCCAATCACATGATAACTGGGCACAGCCGGTACCATTTGGTTATAATGATCCATTTAAAGATGAGCTACCTGACGATAGAAGAGGATTTTGGGACACAAATAATCAACCTAAAAAAGAACTAAGGCATTTAAGTAATATTCTTACTGATTTTAACTTTAGTTTTAATACCAAAGACAAACTCATTATAACAAATAGAAGAAATTATAATCTCAATAAAATTGTGTTTAACATTGATCAAAAGAAATATTATATTTCAAAGCTTGCTTCAAATAAAGCATATATTATCCCTATGAAAAAAAAGAAATCTTTTGAAATTAAAGCCTCTTATTTTACCCATAGTGGACTAGAGAATATTATAAACTTCATCTATGCTCCAAATGAAGGGATAGAACCTGAAGTTCTAAAAAAGATAACATTAGATAAAGTGTTCCAGAAACTTAATCAATCTTGGGTGAACTTTAAAAATAATAATGTTAGTGGTGGAAAAATAGAATTAAAATTAACTCTTCCTCAAAATATCTCAGAAAATACCTACTTGGTTCTTGAAGGGTCTGGGTCGAGTTTATTAACAATCTCTAATCCTAATAATAATACTCAAACTCAATTGTCGATACATAATTACCGAGAGCATACTATTCAGCTGAGTAATATTTGGAACGCAATTGGCAATACTAAAGAAATTCACCTGTTCTTGGATAGAAACAAAACTATCTATTTAAATAAAAAGGATGGAAAAGAAATACCTATCAAGCTTGTACGTCCCTATCTTATTAGAGAAATTTAATATTTTAAGGGTCTAGGAATTACATCAAAAGTTAAAAGAAACATGCCCGAACTACCCGATTCACATAACAACAAAAATATCATCCATTGATTTCAACGAGATAAAGTAATAATAAGTCTATTCGCGTTTTCGGTATTTCATTTGAGTTCATTCTACTTCATTTGAATTCATAAAGTAGGGGCCACTGGGGCCAGTAAGATTTTTATCTATTTTCTTTAACCCATTTACTTATATAATTAATAGCTGCTTTATCCACCATCAAACAATTAGACTTACTTAAGCAATGATCTAAACCTTTGAACAATTTGCATTCAACAGTTGATGCGTTACTTAGGGAATAGCAAAGTTTATTAAAGTCTTCACGTGTAACATTCCAATCATTCTGTCCTTGTACTAGCAATGCGTTGCCCAAATACTTAGAAGCTACAGTAGAAGACATTTTTGTAATTTGAATCCATTCTTTCCAAAATCGAGTATATGCTCCCATAAACTTTTCACTCTTTGGGACTTGATTATTATTTAATCTTTTAAAGTATTCCACAGCATCTGACCTGTTACCTAATTGCCTTATCACTGTTTGAGCTATGTCGTATTTTGCTAGCCCTGCCCATAAAATAACAGATGACGAATATGAGACTCCACTTCTTACTAAGACTTCCAAAGCAAAGTTAACAGCTTGACTGTGACCCATTAGCATCGGCGTAAAGTTTCTTGTATATACGTTCAGCTTTACAAATTTGAGAACATTTTCAATATCATCCATAAAGATATATGGGCTAAAATTAGTAAAATCTTTAATCTGTTTATTACAACCTTTAATAGAAGTCCTTTTATCATAGCGTAGACTTGCAATTCCTTGAGAGCTTAAGTTTTGAGCTACTTGCTTGTATAAATTATTTACCTTTGATCCGTTTCGATCATTTGCTCCGCTTCCGGATAATAGAATCACTAGTTTTTGAGAAAGTAACGTATCTGGGAGTTCTAATGTCGCTCCAATTACACAGGATCCACCTTGGTATCTTGAAGGACTTTGAATCTTAAGGTCAATACTCTTGGAATAAACCAAATATGGAATACATAAAATAAGTATAAAAATAAGACGTGTATAATGCATACCCATTGCTATCATCATAAACACACCATGAGAAACGAAAAGCCATGACTCTATAATATGTACATAAAAGAAAAGAAAATATAATATGTTTTTAATGAGAACTTCATCCAATAATATCAAGGATTTAGCATGCCCGAACTACCCGAAGTAAACACCATCAAAAATCAACTCAATCAAGTCATGCCCCTTGAGGTTAAATCTCTTTCTACAAGTGAGTTTATTGATTCAATTTCCCATACTCCCTTAAAAGGAATTTCTAAAAATGTGATTACTGAAGTTCAACGTAAGGGAAAAATGCTCATATTTAAATTCAAAAATGGTTACTCCTTACTAAGTCATCTTGGTATGAGTGGTGGATGGAGAATTTCTGAAAAAAAAATTGTTGCTAAGCATACTCACTTTCAAATAGAAGGCCTTTCAGATGGAAAAAAAATATATTTGGCTTATGTCGATCCAAGGCGTTTTGGACATATGTATTATCTAGATGAACTATCAACTCAAAAAAAACTTAATGAATTGGGCCCCGATCTATTAAGTCGCCAGTTTGATATTCCCTATTTGACCATGGCGATAAAAAAATACCCCGAAAGAAAAATAAAAGTAACTCTTCTCGATCAAAAACTTTTCGCTGGATCAGGAAACTATATTGCTAATGAAATTTGCGCCCACGCGGGAATTCGCCCCACACGTCTTTGCAAGAATATTAAAAAGGATGAATTTCTAAAAATATTTAAAGGTGTAATGAAGGTTATTAAAGACACCTCTGAAAGTGGCGGAACTACGTTTGCGGGTGGATATGCTGATACTACTGGATCCAAAGGTGGTGGAGTAAATCATTTAGTGGTGTTCTATCAAAAGACCTGTCAGCTCTGTAAAAAAACACCCGTAAAAAAAATTCTCCTTGCCCAGAGAGGTACCTATTACTGCTCTCATTGCCAAAAATAACTATAAAATTAGACACTTACCCTAGGTCGCAACAAAATCACTCAACTATTTAAACCAACTGACCGATAAATCCTCTGCATGAAAGAACTATTTTTTATACTGATAATTATAGCTATTTACTGTTTTGGAGCACAAACATAAAGGTAACTTATGAAATATCTATTCTTAATTTTATTCATCTCATTCAATGCTTTTTCTCAAAAAGATTTAGTGAATAAAGATATTTCATGTAGTGATTATAATTCACTTGAATCGATGGTTAAGAATTTAGGTGAAGATTTAAAGAAATATGATCAAGAACAACAAACTCACCTTCCAGCTGTTGCACAAATTTCTGAGACCAAAATGAGAATGGAATCTAATCTTATTGATGTAAAAGCAAGCTTGGAAGACAAAGTCTTTGCTGTAAAAAAAATTAAACCTAGTTTTAAACTCACTACAGATGAAGTTTTAAAACTTTGTGAAGATGAAAAAAATAATGAAACAACTCTAACAAATTTACTTTTTATAGCGGCTTCTGAAAGTGAATCGATAGCTTTAAGACAATGCCTCGATGAACTAAATGAATTAAAAATGAAACATGGTGGACAAGTTACAACAGGGGACTTCAGTGAGCTTAGAAATCTTATTCAAGTAATGCCAGCAGATAATACTTATGTTGCACCACCTGCTGTTATGCCTAAATAGTTATTTTTTCCAATCGTATTTTATTGCTTTAGCATAAATAAAGAGTGGCCCAATTAATAGTTGAGGTAGACTCTTAAAAAATGCAGGTGATTTACCCTCATATTTATAATGACCTAGTAATTGAAAAACCCAACCTATTACCTGAAGTGCAATATGAGCTTGATAGCTTATAAGTGTTGATAAGTAATATAGTGCAAGTAAAACAGGAGCAATTAGAAAGGCTAACTTTTTATCTAGCACTAAATACCAAACTAAAGAAAGCACAACCAGAATAAGCCCTGCTCCTATTGTATTATTTGCAATAGTTAAGCTAATCCAATTATCTAGTAAACCGATTAGGGAAAGAGTAACTACCGGAACTCCAAAGTAATGAGTTCTTATATTTCCTTGCGTTGAATGGTCTTTTAAATATTCTCTAAACCAGTATTTTAAATTATTTGCTTTGTTTATTGTCGCTTCCATATAACCTCCATAATGTTGTCAGATTAGCATAAATAAAAAGTGAATCACTTCACAAATGTGAAAAATTTCTCAATTTATTCCTTTTTCTTAGTTAACCGACTTAAACTCTGAGGCTTAATCCCTAAATATGAAGCTAGCTGCCCTTTTGGAATTCTATTAACATCTATAAAAGGAAACTCATTCAAATGCTCCAATCTCTCAGAAGCATCATACATAACGAAAAACATTTCTCTTTTTAATTTAAACATCCAATTTTGAATCATTAGATTTCTGTAAAGTTCATCAAATTCTCTATGGTTTTTAATTAATTCCTGAATTTTTAATGATGTTGTTTCATATAATACACTATCTTCAATTGCTTGAATATTTACTGGGCTTGGCTGTTTTTCATAAATCCAAAAATGATTCAGCGTAAAACCACCTTCATTGATAAAAGAGTGAGTTTTCTCTTCTCCTTTTGAATTCAGTAAATAAATTCTTAAAAGCCCTCGATCTACAAATGCCACTTTATCTGTCTCATCAAACTCTTGGACAAAAAAAGTTTTCTTTTTATAAGTTACTCTTTTAAATATATCCGTAAAAGCTTTCAAATCAGCATTGGGATAATTAGGCATAAGACTTTTCAAATTTTTAATAACTGAATCTGATAACATTAATTTAGACCTATCCTTTTAACTATCTAATGGACTTACCAGAGGTAGAGTTATTTGAAAAGTGGTATTCTCTCCATTAATTACCTCTATTTCACCTGAGTGATTCCTTATAATCGACTGAGAAATTGAAAGTCCTAATCCTGTCCCTTGACCAATAGGCTTAGTGGTAAAAAATGGATTAAAAATCTTTTCTCGAATATCGGATTTAATACCAAATCCGGAATCTTTAAATAAAATGATACATTTGTCATCTTCTGCCTTAGCTTGAATAGAAATCCATCTGGTCTCAAAATCAGCGATGGCATCGATTGAGTTATTTATTAAATTAATGAGAACTTGTCCTATCTCCACAGACCTACAGCTGATATCTAAAGAGGGATCCATTTTTGAAAAAACTTTGATTCCCAAACTATTAAGTCTACTCTTATAAACAAGGAGTATCTCATCGATTAATTCACTTAAATTATTTATTGCTAGCTCTTCCTGGCTGCCATCACGAGAGAATTTCTTTAAACTTTTAATAATATAATCAAGTTTTTGTGTCTGAATTATCAAAGCTTTTGAAATACCTGAGATTTCACTATAGTTTTTCTTTTCTATGCTTTTTTCGATGATTCCCACATAGCCATTAATAATAGCAAGGGGATTATTAATTTCATGGGCCATTCCAGAAGCCATAACCCCGATCGATTCTAGTTTCGATTTATTTATATTTTTTTGTAAAAGCTCTTCATTTTGTTCTTTTAGTAATATAGATACTTTCTTACTCATTCTTTCAAAGTAAGCAATACTAAAAAGTAAAAGTGATAAGGTAAGTAAATTATCAAAGGCCACATTTTCTTGTATTATTGATTGTGGGATTAATTTCTTGTAATCCAGCACCCCTATTATTATATAAAAAACTAAAGTTAGGACTATCCAAAAAATCATTGACTTAGTTGAACTGAGTTTAAAGTTAATCAAAATTATTAATAAAAACCAAGAAAGAGCGAATGAATAAGGTCCACCTGCTACAAAGGTTAGAAAAACTAACAAGCTAAATAATAGTGTATAAAAATATTGCTTAGTATAGTTGAAATTTATTCCCATTCTTTCAAAGAAAAATAAAGGGATAAGCAAGATACAAAAAGACCCTAGTATCTTTGCCGTTCCTAAAGAATTAACTAAA
>CAYGTU010000064.1:1515-15348 GCA_964352945.1 uncultured Bacteriovoracaceae bacterium | reverse complement strand
ATCCCTCTGAATCAAGACAGGGGAGTAAATGCTAAAAACAGATCTACACATAATAATTATTTTACCTTAGGTATTTTATTTATAATGATTGCGAATCATTTTCCTTCAACTTATGGGCATGAATATAATTGGGTAATATTAATTTTAGTGACAATTGCTGGAGCTTTAATCAGACACTTTTTTAATACACAAAATAAACAAGGTATTAATCTTTATCGTTACTTGGCAATTGGTGCAGCTTTTATCTTAGCATCT
Organism: uncultured Bacteriovoracaceae bacterium; assembly: GCA_964352945.1. Classification (GTDB taxonomy): domain Bacteria; phylum Bdellovibrionota; class Bacteriovoracia; order Bacteriovoracales; family Bacteriovoracaceae; genus CAYGTU01. Next base: position 15,093 of record CAYGTU010000064.1, on the reverse strand, counting down.
GTTTATATGACAGCAGATAATAATGCAGTTGAAGAAAATAACTTGTTAAGTGCTAAAGAAGTAATTGAAAAATACCAAGAAAATCATGAATCAACTGAACATGAGGAGCATGATAAAGATGCCTTAAAAGAAGTGATTAATGAAACTTCTTCTGAAAGTGCAGATATTAATAAATTTAATGTTTTGGGAACGGTAAGTTTTTCTGGTAAAGCACCTGAGATGAAATCTCTTCGATTACCTAAAGCGTGCGCTGATAAACATCCTAATGGTGCTTTTGATAACACTGTAATGATAAAAAATGGAAAATTACAAAATACACTAGTTAGAATTATAGCGGGTGTTGATTATAAATACGTTAAAGCTGCTCCTCTCTCTCATGCTGTTATTGACCAGACTGGGTGTTTATATGTTCCTAGAGTATTGGCAGTTAGAGCAGGTCAGCCGGTAGATATTCTAAACTCTGATCCAATTTTTCATAATGTTAAAGCTATCACTAAAAATAATCAGAAATTTAATATAGCGATGCCAGCTAAAGTAAAAGTAATTACTAAAGTATTTTCTAAAAATGAGGTTACTGTAAATACAAAGTGTTCTGTTCATCCGTGGATGGGAGGGCATATCGCAGTTTTAGATCATGATTACTTTTCAGTGACTGATCAGTTTGGTACTTTTAAAATATTAAATGTTCCTGCTGGTAAGTACACAGTTGAAGCTTGGCATGAGGTTTTTGGAACTAAAATACAAGAGATTGAAATCACTGATAAAGAATTAAATCTTGATTTCAGCTTTTAATAATTATTTATTGTATTTTACAACTTTTTGAAAAATTGTTCCAAATAGATTGTTTCCATCCTTAGCTTTCATTTCAAGTTTAATGGTTTCACCTATATCCATAAAGGGTGTGATGAACTCACCTTGATTAATTTTTTCAAGCATTCTTTTTTCAGCAAGACATGAACTTCCTACTGAAGGATCTTTATTTGAAACTGTTCCAGAACCAATAATTGTTCCAGCTTTTAAATGACGTGTTTTAGCAGCATGAGCAACTAACTCCCCAAAACTAAAATGCATTTCACTTGCATTGGGATGTCCAAACCATTCACCATTGTATTCAGATAAAAGTGGAAGATGTACTCTTCCATTCTTCCATGCATCTTCTAATTCATCTGGAGTAAGAGCAAATGGTCCAAAGGCAGAGCTTGGTTTTGATTGCATAAAACCAAAACCTTTTGCTAGTTCAGGTGGAATCAAGCCTCTTAGTGAAACATCATTTATCATTACAATTAAACGAATGCATTTTTCTGCTTCTGCTGGAGTTGCTCCCATGGGAACGTCCCCAGTGATCACTCCCACTTCACCTTCAAAATCAAGGCCGTGAGAAAAATCAATTAAGGGAATATCTTCTCTTGGGGCAAGAAAATTATCAGATCCACCTTGATACATTAGTGGGTCTGTTTCCAGAGTTTCAGGTGGCTCAGCATTACGGGCTTTTCTAACAAGAATTACGTGTTGAATATAAGCTGATCCGTCTAACCATTGATAAGCTCGTGGAAGAGGAGAGTGAAGTTTTGTTTCATCAACCTCAATAGTATTAGTTATCTTACCAGCATTTAAATCTTGATATATTTTTTTTAATTGTGACTCAGTTGAATTCCAATTTTCAAGAGCGATTTGTAGATTAGGTGCAATTTCATTTACCTTTACCGCTTTTGTATTATCTCTACTTACCACTAGTAATTCACCATCAGGTTTATTTGTTTTAAGTGTAGCTAGTTTCATAGGAGTCCTCTTTAACTTAATGCATTATGATATTTCTTAAAATATGTCATATATTAGGATAATAAGTTTAATTGTTCTAGGGATTTTTCATGAAACCAATACTTTATAGCTACTACAGAAGCTCTTGCTCTTATAGAGTAAGAATTGCACTTAATCTAAAAAAAATTGCTTATGAATATTTTCCCGTTCACCTGGTAAAAAATGGTGGTGAACAAAATTTACCCGATTACTTAAAATTAAACCCAAAAGGGGAAGTTCCATTTTTTGTAAATGGTGAGACTAAAATTGCTCAATCAATGGCGATCATTGATTATATAGACTCTCAATTTAAAGGAATAAATTTATTTCCTTCAAAACCAAATGACCGAGCTTTATGTATAGAGTTATGTGAGATCGTAAATTCTGGAATTCAGCCCATACAAAATTTAAAAGTTACTTCTGCTATAGCGAATTTCTATAAAGTAGATGAAGTTGGGAAAAAAGAGTGGACTAAATTTTGGATTGCAGAAGGATTTAATGCACTTGAAATTAAACTACAGAGCTGTGCGGGGAAATTTTGTATTGGAGATAAAGTGACCGCAGCAGATTGCTTTCTGGTACCTCAAGTCTATAATGCGATTCGATTTGAAATTGATATGAATGATTATCCTATAATTAAAAAAATTAATGCTAATTGTCTGAGTATGGAAGATTTCAAACAGGCCGGGCCAGAAGCACAGCCTGATTGTCCGCCTAATCACTAACGCATTTTTCTATTTTCTAAAATCTTTTTAAAAGATTTTCCTCTAATTTCTTCTAGAGTTAAACCTGTTTTTGTAATCTCATCCATAGTGATAGCACCACAATTAAGAGCTCTAAGAAAGTAATTTAACAATCCTTGGCCAGTGGCCGCATCATCAAATACATCACCTGTTAACGTTGCTTTAGCAGCTGATTCAACAAATAACTTTAAACGATTTGTTGCCTCTTCTAGTCCTTCAAGGAAAAAAGAATAAAGAGCAGCATAGCGAACAGGAAGTTGTGCTGGATGTAAGTCCCAACCTTGATAAAAAGCATTATAAAGTGAATGCCTCACATGTTTGTAGTTTATTTTCCAAGCTTCATGAACCACATCCATATTTTCTTCTTTTTGACCTTCAGATAAATCATCCCCTCTATGTGGACCAACTGGCATAATATTAGTCGCGCCATCAGAAATAAAAATACCTGTTTCAGCAAGGGCAACTTTCATAAAGCTTCTAGCAAAGTCACATGCAGCATGATCCATTGCTTGATACTTTGCTGTTATCTGTACACTTGCAGTATAATCATAAGTTCCAAAATGGGCACCAGTACATCTTCCTTTTGCTGCTTTAACAAAACCTTGAATAGCAGAATTTCCCTGTTCATTCAAAATAGATTCAGGAGTTTCAATCATAAATTCCATTTTTAATGAATTATCAGGAAGATTTAATTTTTTTTCAAGTATCTCAAAGGCCGCAACTAAACCTTCAACATGTTGAGTACTAGTTATTTTAGGTAAAACAGTAACGAAATTATCAGGAAGTTTACCGCCAGTTTCTTTTACTAGAGTAGAAAGGAAAATATCTAGAGTTCTTAATCCTCTACCTTTGAGTTCTTCTGTAAAAGTTTTAATTCTAATTCCAATAAAGGGTGGAAGAGTTTTTTCTTTCATGCCACGAGCGACTTCAAGAGCAGCTTTAACGGCTGTTTCATCTTCTTCTGAATCAGGTCGATTTCCAAAGCCATCTTCAAAATCAATTCTAAAATCTTCGAGAGCTTCACGTTTTAATTTATCATGTACTCGAATATATACTTGGTTTGCAATTTCATCAGAACAAGTCATTCCTAAAGCATATTTGAATCCACCCCAATCTACAGCATATTCTTCAAAGTTTGCTAAAGCTACTTGGGATATCTTAACCGCAGTATCATGTTTAAATAAATGAGCTCCACCATAAACAGTATGAACCGGTTGTCTTTCAATGGATTCACCCGGATGACTAGTGTTTCTATTTTTATTTCCTTTTGAAATAAGCTCAAAAATATTTTTCAATTCTTTGTCATTTAATGTTGTATTCACTAGCTACCTCTATAAGTTGAATATCCATAACCACTTAGAAGAAGTGGAACATGGTAATGTTGATTTGTTTGTTTTTCATCAATTTCAAAAACAATTTGAGCATAGGGATAAAATGACTTAGCTCCTAATTTATCAAAATATTTTTTTGTTTCAAAATTTATGCGATAGATTCCAGCGGACAAGCTGTGAGAATCATGAAGAAGGTTTTTAACTCTTCCATCTGAATCAGTGATACCAGCTCCAATTTCTTTAAACTCATTATTTACTTCTAATTCTAATACAACAGGAACACCTCCTGCAGGAACTCCATTAGCGGTGTCTAAAATATGGGTTGTAATTGGGCTCATAGTAATTTCTCCAGTCTTATTTGTGTAATCTTTGCTTGCTCGTTTGCAGCAATATTAATTTCTTTTTCTCTGTCGTTATTTAATCTAGATTTTAAAATAACAAGCATTTCCATAGCGGACTTGCCGGTTGCGCATACGATAAAAATAAATCCATAACGCTTAAAATATTGCTCATTACAAAGGGAGAGCTCTTGAAGGATTTCTTCGGTAGCGGAATTAACCCCACTTTGTTCATGGCTAGCATCATCTAACGTATTTTTATATTTTTCTCGAAGAGAAGTAACGTCACCAATTTTGGGATGACCTTCAAATGCTTCAAGAAAGTCTTTTTCACTACATTGAGACCAAATTTCATCGGCCGTTGTATAAAGCTCTTCAGAGTTTTTAAAAGGGCGAGCATTAACCATGCTTGCACACCAATTTGTTGAAGTACAACATTTCATCATATGATTATATGCTGACTGAGAATCTAATGAATTGAATTCATTTAAATTCATATTTCTCCAAAAAGTCTTAGACGGCTTACTCCGCCATCAGGATAGATTTGAATTCTTACATGTGTTATTTTTCCAATATCATGAAGTTTATCAAATTCTGCAATATTATCTGGTTTTAATTTAGTCTTATCTAGGAGTGGCATCCAATTAGCTTCTACTACATTGTCCATTTGACCTTCTTTTAAAACTGCACCATCTAGAGAAAATGCATCAGGATAATTTCCTTTAAAGTGAGCAGTATCGATAATTGCTTTTTTTATTAATCCTGCTTTACCTAGAGTAATTATAAGCCAGTCATTTCCTGGCTCACGCTTTCTTTTAGTCTCCCAACCATCTCCCATGTTAATACCACGACCGGGCATAATAATATTATCTTTATGGGAAAAATACATATCATTACAGACAGGAACTTTACCTTCATTTTCAACTGCAGCAAGGTCTATCAATTTTGATTTATCAACTTTACTCCAGTCTTTTTTTACTTCTCCATAAACTCTAAAACGAGCGACACCACCATCAGGATATATATGTAATCTTACATGGTTAAACATAGTTTCATTATTTATATCAAAGAAGTGTTGAGCTCCAGGTCCAAGAGCAGACTTAGGTAGTATTTCAGTCCACTTGGTATTATCGTCAGGATCTTTTTCGCTATAACAAGCTTCAACGGAAGCAAAGGGAGGGTGATTCCCAGTAAACCAGTTGGTATCAATATCTAATGCTTTAATAATTCCGCTTAAGCCTAACTTAAGTACTACATAATCATGACCTTCTATTCTTTTTCTTCTAGACTCCCAACCATCCATCCACTTTCCAAACTCAGTGTATTTATCAACGATAAAAACACCTCGACCAGGCTTTATAAGATTTTCCTTTGGTGCAAAAAAATCATCAGTGGTATAGAGAACTTTTGTCCCTAAGCGCTCAGCAGCTAGATTAATATATTTATCAGACAGCTTATTATCGTGTTCAGAAGTTTTAACTACAAAATTTTCACTCATTTATTACCTCTTATAATAGGAGATCCATAAGGACCTTCAAATTTATTGTTGTTATAGATTATTGTTCCACCAAGTATGGTTGCTTTTACAGCACCATAAACCTCCATACCTTCGTATGGTGTTATTTTATGTCGATGTTCTATTAACTCTTTTGTAATGAGATATTTTTCATCAGGATTCCAGATAACGAAATCAGCATCATTTCCAGTTTTAATCTCACCTTTTTTTGAAAGGTTTACAAATTCTGCAGTGTTTTTACTCATTAAATTTGATAGTTCAATTAAATCGATCCCTTGTTTTCTAGCTTCCGTCCAAACGAGAGAAAGTGAAAATTGAAGAGAAGAAATTCCACCCCACGCTTTATCGAGGTCACCTTGTTCAATCAATTTTAAGTTTGGTGTACAAGGGGAGTGATCTGATACAATAAAATCGATAATTCCTTCTTTAATCCCTTTCCATAGACTAAGACGATTTTCTTCTTCTCTAATAGGAGGGCAGCATTTAAAAATAGTCTTGCCATCTTTAATATTTTCACTAGCTAGAGTCAGATAGTGGGGACAAGTTTCAACTGTAAAATTTAAACCATCTTCTTTGGCCTTTTGTATTTTTTTAATTGCATCAGAGCTAGCTAAATGAACAATATGCGTTTTAGTTTTATATTTCTTGGTTAGTTCAATCATTAGATCGATTGCCGAGTTTTCCCATGACCTCGGTCTACTATCAACAAAGCTTTGATATTTAGAAGTTACTCTATGAGTATGGCCATCATCAATTTCAGCATGAATCAAATAGGGAAGATTTGACTTTGCTATAATAGGCATAGCAATTTCTAAGTCAGCAGGTCTCATAAATTTAAATTCTTCTACGCCTGATTCTATGAGAAATGATTTTACTCCTAGAATACCTGAATTTAATAATTCTTCTAAATTATCTAATTCATCAGGTACAGCTCCGCCCCAAAAACCAACGTCTACCCAGAGTTTGTCTTTTACAGAATCAAGTTTTTCTAAAAAAGATTTTTTAGTTGTAGTTGCAGGTATACAATTAAGCGGCATATCTACAACGGTAGTAATTCCACCTGCTGCAGCAGCACGAGTTGCTGTATTAAAGCCTTCCCATTCTGTTCGTCCAGGTTCATTTATATGAACATGAGTATCTACAATTCCAGGCATCACAGTCAAGCCTGTATAGTCCAAGACATCACCTTTAAAATTTAAAGGGAGACTATTTTCAATGGAGTGAATCTTTTTGTCTTTGATTAGAAGACAGGCAGATCTTATCTCTCCATTGATAAGAATTTTATCTGATATAACAGCTTTCATTAGATAAAAATACTAGCAATATTCACGGGAATCGCCAATAAGATTAGATTAGTTGACCTGCAGTGTTAATCGAATTGCCCTTAGCTATTTTGAGGATTATAATAAAACATGCATAAATTTATTTTAATTCTATTAATTGCGGTTTCATGTACGGAAAAAAAGAATGTCGTACCTGATCAAAGCACAATTTTAATGGGTCTTCCACAGTGGCATTTAGGGCCAAAAGCTAATACGCTTAAAATTGAAGAATCTAAAAAACTTCCTCAATATCCCAATCAAAAATATATTTTTGAGATAATTTCAGAATGGATTGAAAAAGGACAGTTAGATTTATTGATAGCAGAAGGTTGTGAAGGAGAGATAGATGAGAAATTCACGTCGACCTATAACGGATGGAATTATAAAAATCTCAATGAATTTATCCTTAAACCTGAATTTGTGGATATTTTAACTTTAGTACCACTTAAACTAGAAGTTAAATACAAGGATAAAATTAAAACTCTTTGTGGTGATAATTTAGATCTTATTAATAAACATCAATTAGTATTAAGTGAGCTAAGAGGAAATATTGGTTATTTATCTAGATTAATAGAGTATCAAAATAATCCCAAATTATATCAAACTTATCTGAAGAGTTTAGAAGAGACTTATAAAGAAAAAATTCAAGAGCCCCTTGTATTTTTAAAGATCAAAGTTAAAGAATTAGAAGATTTAGAAAAATCATTGCTGATACAGAGAAATACTTCTTTTATGAATCTTATTAAAAAATATAAAGGCAAAAAGATTGCTTTAGTTATTGGAGCGAGACATATAGCTCAGCTAAAAGAAGATCTTCTAACTGAGGGTATTCTTCTAAATAGGGTAGAGTTGCTCGATGGCACTCTTCCCCAAGAAGCTTTTTAACCTTTTTGGGTTTCTGAGAAGAAATTAAGTGGCTGTCTTACATCAACAACCCCACCACCTTTTGGTTTTGGGAAATCAATAATACTTAGAACTTTTGCCATACAGCCTTTACCTTGAGCTGAAAATGCTGATTTTTTTGAAAATACATTTATATCTGTTGCTCTACCAATTTTAGTGATTCTAAAATTAAGATCAACTATACCTTGTATCTTTTCATTGGCCATAAGCTCTTGTTGGTAACAATGTCTGAATTGGGGTAAATACTCACGTAGAATTTTTCTTAATAATTCAGGATCAATTGATCCAAGTACTACAGTTTTAGTGTTGCTGTATGAAGAATCAAAACCTGATTTACTAGATAATCCTTTAGCTCCAAATGATCCAGAAGCACTACCATAAGAATCTGATCCCATAGTTCCAATTTCACCAACCTGAGTACCAATCTTAGTGTTTGCTGTATTAACACTCGCAGAGGTTGTACTTACAGAAGCTACTTTTCTATCATTACTAACACTAACTTCTCCAACATTAGTGAAAATAGCGTTTACATTATTTGCCATATTAAACTTATAGGCTTTAACAGCTTTTTGCTTAATACCTTTTTTGGGTTCAGCTTTTGCCACTACTGGTTTTTCAACAACTTTTGACTTTTGTTGTTCACCTTTTTTAGAGAACTGAACTTTCTTCGTATCTTGTTTATTTGCCTTATGCCCATCAGTATTCTTCTTATCAGGTTTAGATTTAGATAATTCATTATTTTTACTATCACTCTCAATTTTCTTTTTATAGATGATCGCTATCTCTTCAACAGGAGGCTTTTCAATTGTAAAATCAACTAGTAATAAAAAAAGCATTGGTAGGAAAATCCCAGCAAAAACTTTACCTGCTTGCTTTACAAACTCTCTATCTCGGATCATAAATGGAAGAGATTTTAAATTACTAGGGGCCTTTTTAAACTCAACAATAATCTGAAATGTATTATAAGTGAGGACTACTTTTTCATTAAGTTCTAGTGATTTCGTGTAATCTTCTTTATTTGAGATAAATTGATCATTTTCATGAATGCATGCTTTACCATTTGATATGGTTACAAAAGGAACCACCTCATTTTCAGGCACAAAAGGAGCAAAGATTGAATTCTTTTTAAATTTTGAACTAAGATTAATAGTATTATTTTTAATTAAAAAATAATCGGCACTCAAAATAATTCCGTTACTTAGTGTACTAATATAAACGGCATTTTCATCTAATGGCGAGATTAGATCAAATGATGTATCAGTTTCTTCAAGTTCAATAAAATCTTTATTGTTAAACTCAACTAACTCTGTTGGCAGAGAAGATAGACTTGGAGCTTCTGTTTCTGCAAATACGATATCACAATATTCATCATCAATTAAAACTAGTCCTTCTTTAGCTTCAACGATCGGAACAAATTGAGATTCAACTTTTGAAATATTTATATCAACTTCTTCGATAGTACCAGTAAGATCTTCTAAACAAGAGAAAATAAGATTCCCTAATTGGATCTGGTCTCCTGGATAAAAATTTCCTTTCTCAATTTTTTCATTATTAATCATTGATCCATTTATAGATTGAAGATCAATTATTTCACCACCATGTGAATTTAAGATAATCATACAGTGGTAATGTGAAATAGTTTCATCATTTAAGACAACATCACAGTTTTCAGCGCTACCAATAAGAAGTTTTCTCTTCTGTAGAGGATAGATCTCATTGGTTCTTAAATTTGTAAATTTTAAAACTAGTTCATTCATAATGATTATTTTCCTTCTGTGTTAATAAAAGTATATAAATCAGATGTTGCACTACTTAAAATTCTCACGTTGCTATTTTCAATATTATCTAAAACAGCTTTTGCTTCATTAAATTGTCCTAATTGTGCTAAAGTTGCAGCATATACATTGGCCAACTCATGTCTCTTTAAATATGTTTTTGGAATTTTTGTAAGATAAAAATGTCCTCTTTTAGCATTTCCTTGTAAAAGGTAGGCTTTTCCTAAAAGAGCATTAACATCAATATCATCTGTATTAATTTTGTGTAAGAAATGAAGTTCTTTTAGAGCTTTGGTAAATAAACCATATTGTAAATATAGTCTTGCAATATTAAGTCTTGGAGTAAGTAAGTTATTTGATTGTTTAATACTTTCTTCAAATTTATTTTGAGCCTCAAAATTTTTGTTAAAATTTAATAGAATAACCCCAATATTGTTATTAATAATTGCTAACTCGTGATTTGTCTTTGCATGAGATTTTGCAATACCAAGATAAAAGATAGCTTTTTGATATTCACTCTTTAGCTGATTACAAAGAGCAATACTATTCCAGTAAAGAGAATTGTTTACATTTTCAACAAGAATGCTTTTAAAGTAATCAATTCCATTTTCAAATTTTGACTGGTAACAAAGTAATAATCCCTTGTTTAACTGATTATTACCTTGATAACTTAGGATTCTCTCCTGTGTATATCGGTCAAATGATTCAGCTTTTAGTAAATCAAACTCTGGTTGATAGATTTCATTTGTAACCTTAACGCTACTACAAGAAATTATAAATAGGAGAATAAGTAATTTACTCATTTTTACCTCTTTCGCTGTGTACGGTAAGTACATAATGTTTTGCTGGAATTAAAATATTGCTTATACTTAGTATATCTGATGATAAAGACACTAGTTTTCTATCCTCAAGAAATAGCTTTTGATCTTGTATCAAATAAGAAGCTTTTAATTTGTATTCTTTAGATTTACTTAAAAAACTAGCTGAAACACCTTTCATTTGAGCTTTAAAAGATGAGAGGTATTCAACCTCAACAATAGGTGGATTTAAGTTTAATATTTCCAGTCCAAATTGTTCAGTAAGAAGATTAAGTTCTTGAAGAGTTTGAAGAGAAGTATAATAAAATTTGTATTTTAAAATATGATCACCTTGGGTAAATAATTTTTTTGCTCTTTCTAATCTCTGAGTAAATTTAGTATTAAAGTCTTTTTCATCAAATTGTTCTCCAAAGGTAATTGAATCATCCCAGAATTTATTAATCTCATTTTTATATTTTTGAAATTCTTTAAGTGCTAATACTTTTTCAAGACATTCTGTGCAATTTAAACGTGTTAAAATCTTTTTTGAATTATCTAGCCATTTACTGTCATTCTTATTTAGACTTGTTTCAAAGATAATAGAAAAGAGGTTAATAAGCTCGTCTTTATATACTTCTGTTTTTTCATTGTCATAATAAAAATCACTTAACTCATCCCAAAAGTTATTAACATAAAAGTAATTGAGCTTATCTTTTTCAAGTTTTAACCAATCAACTTTTTTCGAACATTTAGAATATTTAGTTCTATAATTTTGCAATCCTTTTAAGTCAGCAATTGCTTTAAGAATATGAAAATTCTTTTCTATTGTATTATCATTAAGTGCATCTTTGTCTTCACAGTATTGATTTAATATAAAATCAGACCAAACCATGGCGCCTTCAAGATTTTGTAGGAGGATAAAGCGATCGTAAGAGTTAAAGTATGTTTTCTTTCTTTCTGAAATTTCTTTTTTGTCAGCGAATGAAAGAGATATTTTTAACCAATCAATTGCTTTATTATGATTTGCCATAAATGAGTGTACCGTAGAAATATGGTGAGCAGCTTCAGACTTAACTTTGTTTGAAAAGTTCTTATCTTGAAATACTTGAGTATAACCAGCGATTGCTTGTAAATAATTATTTTTCTTATTTAACTGATGCAATCCTTTAAAAAGAATTTGTGCTAGAATTTCTTCAAGCTTTAAAATTCTTGATGCTTGAAAATTGAGATATCCTTTTTGTGTAGAATTAATCCAGTTTGCAAGTTTTACAGTATTTTTATTTTTAATATGTGAATCGAGAATTCTCTCCGCCAAAGCTTGTTGTGTAATAATACTAGCTTTGAAATTTTTAGTATAATCAACTAGGTAGTTTTCAGCAATTTCGATTTTATTTTCATTAATAAGTAAATTAACCAGTTTTTCGTAGATGGTATTAGCTTTTGAATCTGTTGGCCAAAATGCTATATAGTTTTCATAAGCATATATTAAATGCTCATTAAGATAGTCTTTAGCATAATTACCTTTATCTAACGATGAAAACAATGAGTCTATTACTTTTAGTCTTATATCTTCTTTACTGGGTGTTTTTTTATAAGTCTCGAGAGATACTTTATACTGTTGATTGGCCATTTTGTATTGAGCAACTGAATAAAATGATTCTGCTTGTAAATAATAATAATAAGCTAAATTTGCTTTATCAAAATAGGCCATAATATTATAATATTCTTGAACTTTTTTTAGTTTCTGCTCATCATATTCACCTGAAACAAAGTCATATCCTTTTCCAAGCCTTATTTGCATTAAACCAACTACGTTTTTAATATGGTCATTTACTGTAATTTTTTGTTCATCCAGTAAAGTTAATGTTTTAAGGTAATTTGCTTGCTGAAAAAATTGTTTTTCATCTTTGAATTGTTTATAGATTCAAGTTTTTGAATTTGTAACTTAATATTTTGCTTAATGATGCTTTTTTGTTTAAAAAATTTTTAAGTAATACTTACAAGTGTGTGAGTATTTTTCACATCACCTTTATTAGCAATTTTTTGTAGCATCTTTAAAAGAGAAGGGTAGGCATCTTTTTCATATTCGATAAAAAATTCAGCCCCACCTTTGATATTGGCCACATGTACAAAAAATATAATTAAACTTTCTTTAAGTTGATCTCTAATATCAATATATTTTTCTAATGAACTTTTTAAGTAACTATCTCTGAGTGTATAAATAGCCTTATCATGCTCACCCGTTTTAAACTGACACCAACCATAGTTAAATAAATGTTTTGTATGCCAAGAATCTTTAGTATTTTCAATTATATGTCCAAATATTATTTTTGCTTTGATATATTTTTTTTCATTATAATAATATTCTGCTAGACCAATATTGGTTTGGTATTCGACTTCACTGTATTTAGGCGCATGCTGTAATGCCTTTAAAAGATAAAACTCAGTCTTTTTATCATAAGCAAAGTCTCTTGAGTTCAATGCTAGTGTATAGTAAATATCTGCTTTATAAGCAGTCATAGCGAAGTTTTTAAGGATTTCATTTCCAAGTTTTTTAGCTTTTCTATATGATGAAAGAGTTTTTACAAATATATCTTCTCTTTTAATTTTGCTACCAAATTTCATTTTTTGAGAAATGAATATATCATTTTCTTTTTCTTTCAATAATTTAGCCTCTTCAGAATAAAGTTCAAACAAACGATAGTTCATTTGATCATTTTTTTTATTAAGTTTTTCAAGAAGTTTTATTTCCTCTTGATTTAAACTCCATAATTGTGTCCAAGTATCAACTTTAACTACTTTTTCTTCGGCCAAAGCAATTTGCTTTACAATTAACATCATGAATAGAATGAATATTGCAATTCTCATTTATAGTTCCCTTTTACTAGAAGTTTAAATTTACCATAACCGGCAATTGCACTTGTATGCATCACTTGTTGAATAGCTTTATATTCAACATCTTTATCAAAAATTAAGTTTAAAAGCTGAGGATTGTCACTATTTTCTGCTTTAATCAAGTTTTTTGCACACTCTTGAGTTTTTATATGATTAGTGGG
>CAYGTU010000064.1:0-1505 GCA_964352945.1 uncultured Bacteriovoracaceae bacterium | reverse complement strand
AATTTTTCCGATTATTTTATTATCTAAATAAATATTTTTCTCCTTATCAATTTGTATGATAGGAGCGTATTTACCTAAGTCTCTAGCATCAGAGTCAGGCAGAGAAATATTTTTAGCTAAGTTAACTTTCAATTCAGAAGCATTATAGCTTTTCAATAGGAAAACTAACAAAATAACAAGAATATCTAATAATGATGTAATATCAATATCAGCATCTTCAATTTTTCTTCTTTTTGATCCAAAACTTTTTCTCATATATCCTACTTTGTTTCAAAGACAACTTGAGTAAATAATTGATTAGTTTTAATCATCTTTCCTTTAGAATTTTTAATTTCTATTACTTTATCTTTTTTTGTTATGGCCTTAGTCGCATCTATTACTTGAACGATTTGTTCATAAGCAATACTTGCAATTGGTGAAATAATAGCTGTTGTTTCAGAATTATTCTTTTGCTTTAACAGTATTAATTCTTCATTTAATAGAGCAAGTTGATCGTAATTAAATTTTTTATGCAATTTGTTTGATAGACCTGTTGTAATTTGAATTTGATCTTTCTTTAATATTAACGTCAAGTTTAGTGGTTCTTTTTTCATTTCACTAGTTTCAGTACTTGTAATAGGCGCATTGGTTCCAATTTCATAAATATCTACGAATTGTGCAGACATTAGTAAAAAGAAGATAAAGATAAAGATCGCATCTAAAATAGGGATGAGGTTCAATCTTTCTGCTTTTTTCTTATTTCTTTTTATATTCATTTTGATCCTTATGCTGCAGTATCAGTTTTTTCAGAAACATAATTTTTCTTAGTACCTAAAAGATCGATTAGCTTTACAGAATATTGTTCAAGTTCGGCAATAATTTTTTCTGCCTTACCTGCTAAATAAGAATGCACGGCCATGATACTAATAGCTGAAATTAATCCAAAAGCAGTGGTGTTCATCGCCTTAGAAATACCAAGTGCAAGTAATTCTGCTTTGGCAGAAGGATCGGCAGATGCAACAGCGGCGAATGATTGAATTAGCCCGTAAATTGTACCTAATAATCCTACAAGTGTAGAAACATTTGCGATAAGGGAAAGATAACTTAACCTCGTTTCTGCTTTAGGTATGGCCTCTAATATTGAGGCTTCAAGAGCATCTTGAATTTGCATTCTATTTTGATTTGCTCTTTTGAGGCCATTTTTCATTACACCAGTTAAAAGAGATTTTGAAGAGGAGCAGTTTTCAATAGCAGTTTGTACTTCATTCATTAGTACATGCTTTTTAATATTATTCATGATACTAACACCATCAGTATCATAACTTAAAAGTGACTTCATTCTTTCTATTGCAATGGCAACACCCACGGCCCACATACCTAGGATGATCCACATAAAGATACCACCATCATCCATGAATTTTGCTAACTCTTGAATGAAATTTAATTCACTTCCTGCTGCAGCAACAGCAGCTTGATTGCCAATATTTGTAGAAGTTTCCACCGCTTGATTGACGTGCTTTTCAATA
>CAYGTU010000063.1:14668-15484 GCA_964352945.1 uncultured Bacteriovoracaceae bacterium | reverse complement strand
TTATAATTATATTTCAATCATCTTTTTTTGAGTTGGCGCAAGCCTTAGATCCTGCAGATTTAACAGGTTTATATAATAATGCGATTTGTTCAAGTCGACTAAGAAAAATTACTCCAGAGATACGGGAACAAATAGTACAAATTGATTCAGTAATTAAGGGTTTAAATTATATTGAAGTGATTCCCTTTAAAAGAAGTATTTCTTTAAGAATTAGCCAATGGACTCATATGATAGGTGATAAGGCTAAGCATTTTCCTTTAAACCAACTTAAAACTAGAGGTGGATTGCCTATTTATGATTCGAGTAAGAAAATTGGGTTTGAAGAGATTTCAATTAAAGATATTCGTTTTATGCAAAATCATGCTGATAATTTAACTAAAGACAAAAAATACACTGTAATAAATAATGCAATCTCTTTAAAGAATAAAAAACTTTCACCTTCAGATTTACCTAGCATAAAAGTGTGGCGAGATATTGATGGGAATGTTTGGACGTTAGATCATAGAAGATTAGCTTCATTTAAGCTAAGTGGTGTTGTAGATAGAGCTATGGTTGAGTTTGTAACTGAAGAAGAAATGCTAAGAAGTGCATTTAAGTATCATACTTTTAATGATGGTAGAAGTATGGTCATTTCAGTAGAAGAAACCGATGCAGCTATTTTAATTAATTAAAATAGCTCAGCATACTTGGAATCCAAATATGCTGAGACTTTCCTAAGAAGCAATGCTCACAGAAGAATTAAATCTTTTTGAAGAGAAATTATTAATTTGCTTCAAAATTTCTTCATGTGATTTTTGTAAACATAAGAAAGAGTCA
>CAYGTU010000063.1:0-14658 GCA_964352945.1 uncultured Bacteriovoracaceae bacterium | reverse complement strand
TGCTTCAAATTCCTCATCACTAATTTTTTCAACACCAATTTCTACTTTCTCTGCATTTGGTATTTTACAGAGAATATTCCTCTTAACTTTAAATATTTCCATAGCTTTAGAGCGATTTCTTTTCATTAGAAACCTCCAATAAGTCTATGAGAATTGTAATTGTACTGCAAATCTAGGAAACGTTTCTTTTTCCAATCAAGTAATTGTCTATCGATTTCAGAAATTGTTTTTAAAACCGTACTTTTTAAACTACTTCCAGAAGATGCAGTAGAAAATTTCTTATAAAGACTTTTTACATCTATTTTCACTTTGTAAACGTCGTTTACATTTTCTAGGCTTATTCTAATAGAGGAATTATGAGGAACTCTTTCCTTAAGCCTATCTAGTTCATCTTGAATAAATGCATGATCGCCTTTATTAAGTGGCTCTTTGCTAGAAATCATTTTTACCTCCTTTCTTAAACAATAATGGTTAAAATTGTAGGAAAACTACCTCCAAGTTACCTTGGGTCTATTATAAAATAATTACGGAAAAAATCATGTCAAGGTTTAGAAATTTGAATAAAATTTTACAAACTTTTGACAAAAATTGATTTGAAAAACTATTGAAATTTCATATATACTTAGAAATTAATCCGAATTTGCCTGCCTTAAATAACTGTAATACAATTGCTTATGAAACTTTACAAGCGTGCGTATATTGAGATTACAAATATTTGCAATTTAGCATGTTCTTTTTGCCCTATAGATCAGCGGCAGGCCGAATCAATGAATATTGAAAAATATGAAAAGATAATCAAGCAGGTTAGTCCTTTGACTGAACAAGTTTGCCTGCATTTAATGGGAGAGCCACTTGCTCATCAGCAAATTACAGAAATTTTAGAAATTAGTAATAAATATGAAGCAAAAATTCAATTAACTACAAATGGTCTTTTGTTAAAAAAATATCAAGATTTATTAATCAGTTCAAATTGTATAAGGCAAATAAATATTTCTCTTCAAAGTTATATGGATAATTATCCTCAAAAAAATATGACTGAATATTTAGATATGATTTATCTTTTTATTAAATCTATTCAAGAAAATCGTCCAGATATTTATCTTAATCTTCGACTATGGAATCTTGTAGAAGATAAAGAACAATGGGTAAATGAAGTTATATTTAAATACTTTGAAGAAAAGCTTAATATTATTATTAATCGAACAGTAGATACGGGCTCCATTAAATCTAAAAAAATTGCAGAAAAGCTTTACCTGCATTTTGATTCTCGCTTTGAGTGGCCAAGAATGGAATTGCCTTTTCAAGGTATGAAAGGTCGATGTAATGCTCTCAATGATCACCTCGCAATACATGCAGATGGCACAGTAGTACCATGTTGTTTAGATGATCAAAAAATTATTAATTTAGGTAATATTCTTGATAAACCAATTGAAGAGATAATCAATTCCACTAGGGCCAAAGCAATGAAAAATGGATTTCAAAGCGGTGTCCTAGTGGAAGATTTATGTCAAAGATGTACTTATATAAATCGTTTTAAAAAATGAGACTACTTTTTAAAAGGCAGCTCACCTAAGTAATCTTTTTTACCAATATCAATTCCGTTATTTCTTAAGATTGCGTAAGCTGTAGAAATATGAAAGTATAAATTTGGCATTCCATATTCTAATACAAATTCTTCTCCAGTTAAATGTTTTCCATCCCATCTTGGAGTAGTAATCTTCTTATTTGATGCATCTTTAAAATCTGCTTCGTTTAAAGAGTTAAGCCATTTAGTAACATCTTGAATTCTTTCTTTTAATTGCATTAAATTTGTTTCATTATCTTCATGAACTGGAGCATCTTTTCCAGTAAGTCTTGCTGCATTTAATTTTGCCGAATCACATGCAATTTGAATTTGTTTAGTTAAGTTAAACTGATCTGGAGCTAATCTTGCATTTAGTAAATTTTCCATTGGAAACTTTTTGCTATCTGCAAAGGCAGCACCTTTATCTAGAATTGAATCTAAGTTTTTAAGCATTTTAATTGGTTGATTAACAATAAGATTGTAAAACATAAAATCTCCTTTATATGTAGTTTGTGTTAACACTCTAGCCTGAATATAAGGGGAGTCAATACATGGTCCATTTAACTCGGAAAGTTAGGTTTAAAACGACTTAAACAGGTATCTCTAATATAAAGCTTGAACCTGAATTAACTTCACTTTTAACACTTATATTACCGCCATGAGCTAAAGCAATATGTTTTACAATAGATAATCCTAGTCCACTACCACCTAACTCACGACTTCTAGCTTTATCAACGGAATAAAATCGTTCAAATAATCGATCGTGGTGAATCTTCGGAATGCCTTGACCTTGATCAGAAACAATAATTTTCATGAAATTTTCTGTTTTACTAATATTTATTTGTACCTCTGAATTTTCCGGTCCATATTTTATTGCATTATCAAGTAAGTTTATGATTGCTTGTTCTAGTAAAGGGGCATTGATATTAATTTCTTCATCAATCGCACTAAGTGCGATATTTATTCTTTTAGTTTTTGCTTTTTCAATGCAAAGTGAAATAGCATTTTTTATTACAGGTAATAAATTTTGTTTTACGAGGTTTAACTCACCAATTTCAGAATCTTTTTCTATTGAACTTAGGTGTAATAAATCTTCGATGATATTCTTTAAACGCATTGAGTGTTTATTAATAATATCTATAAATTTATATAATGTTTTTTGATCTAAATCTTTTTCCTCTCTAATTGTCTCCAAGTATCCTTGAATAGAGGTAAGAGGAGTTTTAAGTTCGTGAGAAACATTAGCAACAAATTGTTTTCTGTAATTTTCTAATTCACGCATTTTAGTAATATCATTAAAAACAAGAACTGCACCTAGCATACCAGTTTTTTCAGATTCTAAAATGGTACCATGAACATTTAAAACTCTACCGGAGTCGTATTCAAATTCGTGATCTACTGTTAAGTGATTTTCTAATAATTTAAGTGCTAATTGGTATATTCTTTCAGACTTTACAACTTCTTTTAAAGGAGTACCTTTTATTGGTCCATTTTTTTTAAAATTAAAAATATTTAATGCTGACTTATTAATATGATAAATATTAGAATCTGGATAAATGGTGATAACCCCTTCAAGCATACTAGAAAAAACGGCTAATTGTTCATTTTTTTGTTTATTGATTTTATTAAACTGTTGATTGATATCTTTACCCATCTTTTGTATCGCGACAGATAGAGCATAGACTTCCTCATTAGAAGTTTTTGTTAGTTCAATATTTTCTGAAAAATTACCTGAAGCTAGAATCTCAACTTGATTTTTTAACTTTTCAAGAGGAGCGCTAATAGATTTTGATTGAAGATAAATGATATAGGTTAAAACAAGAAGAAGAATTAAGCTCCATAGAATAATGTTTTTGGAGAGTTGATAAAGGGAGTTTTGTAACTTATCAGTTGAGACCGCATTTCTAAGAACACCAAGTACTTTATTGTTTTTTACCAATGGAATCGCGACATAGAGCAAATTTTTATTTAAGGTAGGGCTTAAGCGAATTGATTCTCCAATTTCTCCACCAATCGCTGTCGATATTTCTACTCGATTTAAATGATTTTCCATCTTATTCGTTTCAAAGCTAGAGTCAGCGATTACATTTCCGTCTGGTAGAATGACTGTAATGCGACTATCAGATTGTTTTGCTAGATATTTAATTTCAGACTTTAGCTTTGTTATATTATTAGTTTCAATATTACTTATAACATCTCTTTCAATTAATTTTGCATGTTGAATGAGACTTGTGGCACTTTGTTTGTAGTAGATATTTCTAAAAGCAAAACGAGTTATTAGAAGCAGGACAACGATACCTAAAAGAGAAATTAAAAAATATGTAGGAAATAAAATGGAAAAGAGTTTTTTAGGCTTCATTTTCTTTGAACCTGTAGCCAACTCCCCAAACAGTTTCAATTAATTCGCCTTTCGGACCCATTTTTTTTCTTAATGATACTAATTGAGTATCTACGGATCTATCAGTCACAGCATGATTATTACCGCGAATAAAATTTACAATTTGAGATCTCGTGAACACATGGCCAGGGGAAGAAATAAGGTATTTTAATAATTGAAATTCTGTAGCCGTTAAATTTATTTCCTCACCTTCGATACTAACTTTTTTCTTATTTTCATCTAATTTAATACCAAATAAAGATATTTCCTCTGTTTGTTTGGTACTTTGTCTTCTTAAAACAGATTTAGCTCTAGCAATTAAAATTTTGGGGCTAAATGGTTTAGTAATATAGTCATCAGCGCCCATTTCAAGACCTCTAACGATATCTTCTTCTTCACCTTTAGCCGATAGAAATATAATTTTGATGTCTTTAGTTTTATCGTTACTTTTTAAGGTTTTACAAACTTGAATACCATCAATTTCTGGTATCATAATATCAAGTAGAATTAGATCAGGATTTTTATCTTTGACTTGCTCTAGTGCTTCTTTACCATTGCTGGCTTCAAAGACTTCATACTTGTTTTTATAAAGATGAAAGTGTATTAACTCACGAATATCATTTTCATCTTCAACGATGAGTATTTTTTCTTGATTCATATGTATTCTTTACCTTTATTTTATTCAAAATCTACCTGAAAAGTCATTAAATATCAATAAGGTATATATTCTGACAGATTCCTGACAATTAAAGCAATTTCCTCATATTTTACTGATATTCATTGGATATATATAGATTGAGATTAATTTAAAATGAAATGAAGGGACAGCTATGAAACCAGTAAAAGTACTATTTATGAAATTTAAGGAAGATCAAGTTTTTGACCTAATAAAAAGGTTATTAACTGTTTTTGTCCTACTCTACTTATTCTTAGTTGGAGTGAATTGTTTATCAGATAGCTTAAAATTAATGGGCGGAGGTTTTGCTGAAACTCTTTTTAGCTTAACTGGTCAACCATTTGTTTCCTTGATGGCCGGTATGCTTGCAACGGTACTTTTTCAAAGTTCCTCTGTAACAACTTCAATCATTGTTGGTTTAGTTTCTTCGGGATCACTTTCAATTGCTGGGGCTGTTCCAATGATTATGGGAGCAAACTTAGGAACTTCAGTTACAAATACATTAGTTTCTCTTGGGTATATGAAAAATACTGCAAACTTTAAAAAAGCATTTGCAGCAGCAACGGTTCACGATTTTTTTAATATCTTAACTGTAGTTGTTTTACTACCAATCGAACTCATGACTGGCTTTATAGAAAAATCATCAATTTATTTAAGCTCTTTAATGTATGGTTCATTTTCAGGTTTAAAATATAGCTCACCAATTAAAGCAGCCATTAAGCCGCCAACAAAAATGATTAAAGGATTTGTTATAGACACTTTTGGAACTGATATGGGTGGAATTGCAATGATGATTCTTTCTGGTGTAATTATAATTGCAGCATTGACTTTAATTGTTAAAACAATGCAAGTATTAATTGAATCTCATAAAGGTGAATTAATAAATAGAGCACTTAGTAAAAATGGTTTTGGCTCAATACTTTTTGGAGCTGGAATGACAGTAGCTGTGCAATCAAGCTCAATTACAACTTCATTATTAATTCCAATGGCCGGATCAGGATTACTTACGATGCAATCAATTTATCCCATAACTTTGGGAGCTAATATCGGGACTACAGGAACGGCATTATTGGCGGCACTCTCTGGAAATGCAGCAGGGCTTTCAATTGCTCTAGTTCACTTACTTTTTAATGTTATTGGAACGATGATTTTTTATCCAATTCCATTTTTAAGAGAATTACCTATTCGTCTATCAAATGCATTAGCTGAAACGATTGATAGAACGAAGTTTATTGGTATCGGTTATGTAGGAACTGTATTTTTTGCCTTACCCATTTCAATGATCTACCTAGTTAGATAATTATTTTGAAAATAATTATTGGGAGCTGGTATTAAGCCGGCTTCCTTTGATTTTACGTGTCAATTCTCTATTGCTCAAAAAAATTTGCACTTTTTGTAGTTAATTTGTTTTAATTAAATATAAAGGTGTTTTTATGAATATTAAAAATTCAAGTGGATTCAAGACTGAGGTTAAGCGAATTAATGGTTACCTTAAAGAAGTAGTAACTTTCGTTGACTCAAGCGGTGAACCCATAACTCATATCATTAACCCTTTCATGGTTGAGCTTACATTAAGGGATGTCTTCCAAATTTTTGCTGGATCTCTTTTAATTGGAGCTCCTCTTTGTTTTACGGAGGAAATTTGGAATTTAAGCATCTCCTTAAACCCTTCAAATGTTGTAGCATTGGGCTTAATGTCATTTGTGTTAATGGCATCTTTTGTCTATTTTAATTTTTATCGCGATAAAATTAGCGGGCAATTTGCCAATTTTATAAAAAGAATTATAGTTACCTATATTATCGTTGCTGGCAGTATTGCGCTTTTATTGGCGTTAGTAGATAAGTTTCCGATTCAAACAGAGCCCTTGATTGCATTAAAAAGAGTTGTGATAATAAGCTTTCCGTCTCTTTTTGCAGGTGTTATAACTGATAATCTAAAATAATATTTTTACTTTAAAGGAGCACATCATGGCCAATATTACATTAAAGGGTAACCCAATAAAAACTTCTGGTAGTTTACCAGCTAATAACTCTAAGGCTGCTGATTTTAGCTTTGTTTTAACTGATCTAAGTGAAAAAGCATTAAGCTCGATTGGTAAGCAAAATAAAATCTTAAATATTTTCCCAAGTGTTGATACTGGAACATGTGCAATGAGTGTTAGGCAGTTTAATAAAGTTGCAACTGAAAATGAGAATACAGTAATAATAAATATTTCAAAAGATCTTCCATTTGCCCTTAAAAGATTTTGTGGAGCAGAAGGAATTGAAAAAGCTTTAACTGGTTCTGTTTTTAGATCAGATTTCTCTACTCTTTATGGGCTAGAGATTTTAGATGGACCACTTAAAGGTCTTTGTTCACGTTCAGTAATCGTATTAGATGGTGATAATAAAGTAGTTTATTCTGAGCAGGTTACAGAAACGACAGAGGAACCAAACTACGAAGCAGCATTAGCTGCTGTAAAGTCTTTAAATTAGTTCTAAAATAAATAAAGCCTATCATTGCTAATTTTGATGATAGGCTTTGTTACAGCAATAATATCAAATGTTTACACATTAAAAGAACAGATTTAATTACATTAATCCAAATAAATAATTATAAATATTCAACTCTTTGTTAATAGCAATATTGTATAATGCTCAAAAAACTAGAGAGAAAAATGACCGGAAAATTAGATATCAATATTGTAAATCAACCAGACGAAACAACTTGTGGACCAACAAGTTTGCAAGCTGTTTATGAGTACTACGATGATATAATTTCGTTAACAGATTTAATTAATGAAATAAATCAATTTGAAAAAGGCGGAGGAACGCTGGCAGTAATTTTGGGTAGACATGCGCTTGCTCGTAATTATGATGTGCAAATTTATTGTTATAATATTAATATTTTCGATCCAACTTGGTTTAATTTTCCAAGCGATAAATTAATTGGAAAACTAAACCAAAGATTAACTAAACCGGGCATTCCAAATAAAAAGAAAGTTGTCATTAAAGAATATATTTCTTTTTTAGAAGAAGGCGGTCAACTATCTTTTGCAGACTTATCAAAAGAATTATGGTGGGATAGAACTTGAGTTTAACCAAAGTATTGTTAATAATTTAAAAATAAAAAAAATTGTCTATTTAGCACTTAAACAAACGATTAAGGAATTTATATAGGGTCTTTTTGATTCTCTATTTCTTCTTCTTCTTCTTCTTCTTCTTCTTCTTCTTCTCTTTTTTCTAATATCACTTCTTCTCTTTCTTTTTCTTCTTTTTTCATCTCAGCGACTTTTTGTAAAGCTTCCAATCGCTCCTTATCTCCATCAATTTTCTTTCTATGGCTAATCTCTTCTATCATATCGGCGCGACCATAAATAACAACAGTATCATTAGGGGCGATTTCATATTCTTTAGAAGGAAGACCAAGAAATTCACCAGATTCAGTTTGAATACCTAAAATTAAAAGACCTTCTCGAGTGAGTTTTAGTTCGATAATTTCCTTATCTGGAAACCAGTAACTTTGTCTTTTGTAGAAATCTCAATATCTGAAACTTTTGTTATTAAAGTCAGTGTAAAGGCATATGTTCTCGATGTTAAGTTTGAGAAGGCTTTCTTAACGGATGTAACAGCGCGTGGTAGTCACATACTTAAAGAAAATAATATTCAACGTCCAATTTTGAATATTATTTAATCTTAAGGGATTTTACATGATGGTCATCTTTGTCAGAGTATCCAAAATAATTACAAAGTAATTCTTCACCTTTTTTTATATCACGACTTGCATACATCGATTTTAAATCTTCAGTATCTATAACATTAAAATTTTTCTCATCATGGTTCATAAATTGCGCATTATCCATACAGATTATGTATTCTTTATTTTCTTTATAGCTATAATTTTGTAAATTTTTAAAGCTTTCCGGTGCAACTGATTTCTTGAGGGACTCCCATTCACTTTCTGTATAAGTAATGTCTATTAAAGGGAAGTATTCCCAGATTATTTTCCCTTTTGGTATATTTTCATCTGCATATACACCATTGCCATGTAATTTTGATGTAGTAACGTAAGTTTTCACAGTTAGCATATGAACTCCGAATTAGTTTCTTTTCACTTTATTATCAACTTGAATTATTCCTTGGTAAATGAAAAATAAATAGCAGACTTATTTTGTCGGAATTCTTGATGTTCTCATTCGGTTAGTTAAGAACTATCATTAAGGGATGAAGAGCTTAATTGAATACTTTGCCAGTAAACATCTTTTATCAAATGTCTTATTTTTTGGTGTTATTATATTTTCTATTTTTACTTGGTTCAATATCGGTAAAGAAGAAATGCCTGAGTTCCAAAGTAATTGGATTAGAGTTAGTGTTGTTTATCCTGGGGCCCCTGCTGAAGATGTTGAGCTTTTTATTACTAAGCCTATAGAAGATGAACTCAAGGGAGTCGTAGGAGTAGATGAAATTACTTCAACTTCAAGCGTAGGCTCAAGTAATTTTAGAATTGTCATAGATGATTATTATCCAGATAAAGATGAAGTCCTACAGGATATTAAAGATGCTGTTCTTAGGGTTAAGCTTCCAGTTGAAGTTCGAAATTTACCCAATATAAGGCAATTTAAGAGTACTGAAAAAGCGATACTAGATATTGGGATTTATCATAAAGATCACGAATTTTTAGATCAAAAAAGTAGAGCAGAATTACAAAAATATGTTTTGGGACTTGAAAATCAAATTCTTTCTTTAAAAGAAATCAGTTCAATTGAACGTTCTTCATATTTGAAACCTGAACTTCAAATATTGATCGATCCTGAGAAAACTCGAAAGATGCAAATTTCACTTTCTGAGATTAAATCCCAGATTCAAGCAAATAACGTCAGAGTTCCTATAGGGTCTATGCAGGATAAAGGTGAAAGTAAAGTTACTGCCTTAAATGAATATGATTCAGTCGACTCCTTTTCTAGTCTAATATTGAGAGGAAATTATGAGGGTGATTCTATTAAGCTTGGAGAAATTGCTCATGTACAAGATGGGTTTGAGCGAAATACAAGTATATTAAAAATCAATGGGCATGAAGGAATATTTTTAAATATTAAAAAAAGTGTCTCCACCGATATCTTAACTGCTCAGGCAGCTATACTTAAATTCATTAAAGAGTTTAATGAGGCAAATAAAGATTCACCTGTTGGAATTGTTTTAATGGATGATGAATCATTTGCAGTTAAAAACCGATTATCGATCATTAATTCAAATGGTATATTAGGTTTTATTTTAATTATAATAATTTTATTTATCTTCATGGATATTAAGTCTAGTTTTTGGGTGGCCATGGGAATTCCTTTTAGTATGGCCTTCACGCTTATAGTTGCTCATTTAGCTGGTTATACAGTTAATAATATGACTCTAGCGGGGATCATCATTGTATTAGGGATTGTTGTTGATGACGCCATTATTATATCCGAAAACATAGCCCGTTATCGTGAAGAAGGACTAGATGCTCTGCAAGCCTCAATTGTTGGAACTTATGAAGTTTTTAAACCCATTCTTGCAAGTATTATTACAACTTGTGTTGCCTTTGTGCCACTTATGTTTTTTGAGGGTTTTTTTGGAAAACTAGTCTCTTATATTCCATTTGTAGTTATATTAATGCTGTTAGGTTCTTTAATTGAATCTCTTTTAATTCTGCCTTCGCATTTATCTAGTCCAACCCCATTTTTAGAAAAGTATGCAACTAAAAAAGGACAGGTTAATTGGTTTAGTAAGTATGAAAAACTCTATGAAGAATACTTAAAGAAAATTCTGAACTATCGAGGGTTTGTTTTACTGTCTTTTCTTGTTCTTTTAATAAGTGCAGGAATTTTATACAAAACACAAATGAAATTTGTAATGTTTCCGAGAGAGGAAAGTGAAGAGATCGTAGTAAAAGTAAAAGCCAAAAAAGGAACTTTACGACAAGAAACAGCAAAATTAATTTCACCTATAGAAAAGATGTTTGTTAAAGACAAAGAAAATATTGTGGGAGTAAGAGCTAGTATTGCAAAATCTCGAAGAGGGGGAGAAGTTAATGAAAATGAAGCTTCCTTAACAGTAGAGCTTTTCCCAGCTGATCAAAGAAATTTACCGCTTAAAAAACTAATTACGAGCTGGGAAGAGCAAGTAAAGGATCTACCTGGAATTGACTCCGTTAAGTTTATTAAAGGTAGATGGGGAAGTGATTCGGGAAGTCCTATAGAAATTCAAATTTTAGAAAATGATGATAAAAATAGATCAGATATTGCCAAAAATGTTTTTGATGAATTAAAAAAACTAGATTATTTAATTGAAGTTGAAATCGAAGAACCCTTAACTAAGAAAGAATATCTCTTTAAGATTAGGCAAGATCGATTGATTAAACTTAATGTAAGCCCCGATAGAATTACTTCAGCACTGAGAAGCTATGTAGAGGGAACAATTTTATATTCAATTAATAAAGGTGAAGAAGAAATTGATGTCAGATTAACTGTTCCTGATGAAGATAAAAATGATTTACAGCAACTTTTAAAGTTAGAAGTTGAAAACTCACAGTCGCATTTAATAAAGCTCTCGGAATTAGTTGAGATTCAAGAAGTTGTTCGCCCAGTAAATATAGCAAGAACAGACTTTAAGAGATCTTCTATGGTATTTGCTGATTTAAAGCCTGGAACTGATGTAACGCCTTTACAAGTAGCAGATTACTTAGAAAAAAATGTTTTTCCCTCCCTTAAAGGGAAGTATCCAACTTCTCTTTTAGGTTTTAAAGGTGAGATTGCTGATTCTAAAGAGAGTCAAGGCGAGTTTTTAAATTCAGTTGTAGTAGTGGTTATTTCAATTTATTTGATTTTAGTTATTATGTTTAATTCTTTAGTCAAACCATTTTTAGTAATGCTTATTGTGCCTTTTGGATTAGCTGGAGTTATTTATATTCTTCTGCTACATGGAATGAATATTTACGGATTTTTTGCTGCTATTGGAGCTCTTGGAATGGTTGGAGTAGTAATCAACGATGCTATTGTAATGATAGATAAAATTGAAAATACTTTAATTGATAATAATAAGTCAGTAATAGATAATATTGCTTATGTTGCTTCAACTCGCTTAAGACCAATACTTTTAACAACAATAACTACAGTCGTGGGTATTCTTCCAACTGCTTACGGAATAGCCGGTTTTGATTCTATGTTAGCTGAAATGATGCTTACTATGGGATGGGGATTAGCGTTTGGAACTGTCATTACATTAATTCTTATTCCATGTCTTTATACCTATTTACCTAACAATAAAGAGCATAAGGTATAGGTAGTCTAAAAGAAAATTTAGTGTTATAGAAAGTTGATGGAAAAATTATCAGATACAGGCATTGCACCAAATATACTTTTAAAGCATGTGGAAAATACAGCACCTTTTATTTTTAATGGTGAAGTCGATACTAAGGCTAAAAATTGCGAATTTCTAGCGACATTAAAGAATTATAAAAAAAATTCAAAATTAATTAAAAACCTTAGCTTGTATGAATATTTTCATATGTGCCTATGCGCTCATTGGTCGACAGCAGGTACTTTTGTTCCAACAGATGTAGATAATCAGATCCGTGAAAAACTCTGGAAACATAGTTCAATTTTAAAACATATTGATAAAATGGCCAAAACAACAATTGAAGCCTGGAAATGGGATTATTCACAAGTCACTAATAGAAAGTCTTATAATAGAATGAATGAACAAATGATGAGCACTCATGAAGGAACATGGTTAAGTGTAGCAATTGGTGCTTATTGTGCTTTAGTTAAATATGAAAAAAATGATTTAGCTAAAGATATGGCCGATGTTATTTTAGAAGAGATTAAAAAAGAAGAAAAAATTCTCACTCAACTCAGAGAAGACAGAGATCATATTAATTTTTTAAGAGCGGCACCACTTATGGCCCATAACTTTGGAGATCTTGATCGGGTAATGGAGCAGTGGAATATGGATGGAAGTGATCCTTTTTTTAAACATATTTATAAATTAGGACATCAGCTAAATCCAAACTATTCACCAATATTAGTTTATACAGGAAAAGTGAATAAAGAATTTAGTTCTAAAGAAAATCATCGTCATATGTCGATGAGACAACCTAAATGCCTACGTCGTTCCTATAAATTTCTTATACCAGTTGGTCCATTTATGGATGATTGGGGAACAACTTTAGGGCAAAGTAACAATCTTACTCTTATGGAAAAAGCCGAGATTGTCGCAGCTTTATATGATGGTTATAAAAGACAAGATCAGGCATTTGGTTATATTAGGGCCTATAGAAATTTGATTCGCGAACTGGAGAATGGTTTAGAAAGCTTAGAACATGTGATTCCTTTTGATTTAGCTTATGAATTAAAAAATTCCGAATTTGCTAAATTGGCCAATATAACTAGAGAAGAGTTTGAAGAGGACTATAAAAAGAGATTAGAGAGCTTTATATGTCCCCTAAGTAATTTACAGTTTTAGTGTTAAGTTATTAGTATTTTTGTTATATCCTTATTCAGTAAATTAAAAATCTCAACTAAACAACGCTTCGCATTAGGTACGGATGAAAAAAAACTTATTAAAAACTATTGGTTGGAGAGAGTGGGTTGCACTTCCTGAGCTTGGTGTTAATAAAATTAAAGTTAAAGTAGACACTGGAGCTAGAACATCTTCTATCCATGCTTTTGATATGGAAATTTATACGAGAGCTGGTCAAGATTATGTTAAATATAAATTACATCCTAATCAAAAAGATATTAAGAAAACAATTAGCTGTAAATCGAAAGTAATTGAATATAGAAGTATTAGAAGTTCAAATGGAGCGATTGAACATCGTCCAGTTATATTAACAGATATTTCTGTTTTTGGTCTGACTTGGCCAATTGAAATAACATTAACTAATAGAGATGAAATGGGTTTTAGAATGTTATTAGGTAGAGCGAGTATAAAAAATATGTTTCTCGTGAATCCAGGAAAATCATTTTTATCAAATGAAAAAAGGTAATCCCAAATGAAACTAGCAATTTTATCTCGTGAAAAAAATAATTATAGTACTCGAAGACTGGTAGAAGCTTGTAAATTAAGAGGTCATGACGTTAAAGTCTTAAATACTTTAAAATTTGCACTAGATTTAGAAGAAGGTGATCCTGATCTTTATTATATGCAAAAAAGAATTAGTCATTATGATGCCGTTTTACCTAGGATTGGAGCATCTATTACATATTTTGGTACAGCAGTAGTGAGGCAGTTTCAACAGATGGAAGTTTTTACAGCAAATTCGGCTGACGGAATATTAAATTCAAGAGATAAGCTAAGAAGTTTTCAAATCTTAAGTAAGCATCATATTGGTCTTCCTTACACAACTTTTGTAAAAGATAAAAAAGATATTATCCCTGCGATTAAAAGAGTTGGGGGCGCACCGATTATTATTAAGTTACTTGAAGGAACTCAGGGGATTGGAGTTCTTCTTGCTCACAATATGGAATCAGCAACTTCTATAATTGAATTACTTCAAAGTCAGAAACAAAATATTCTTATTCAAAAATTTATTGCAGAAAGTAAGGGAAGAGATATTCGAGCAATTGTAGTTGGTGATCAGGTTATAGCTGCGATGAGACGAGTTGCTCAAGGTCAAGAATTCAGAAGTAATGTTCATAGAGGAGGTAAGACTGAAATGGTTGAACTTTCTGAGGAATATAAAGAAACCGCAATTAGAGCCGCTAAGATTTTAGGGCTTGGTATTTGTGGGGTTGATATGCTGGAAGGTCATAATGGGCCACAGATTATGGAAATAAATTCTTCTCCAGGTTTAGAGGGAATCGAAAAGTGTACAGGACTTGATATTGCAGGAGCATTTATTGACTATATTGCAGGTCGTGTAGATTTTCCTGAAATAGATATTAAACAAAAGCTTTCAATTAGTAAGGGATATGGAGTTGCAGAAATAAAACTCCCAGAAGGTTCTAAATATATTGGACAGGATATTATTTCTTCTGGATTTAAAGAAAAAGATGTTAATGTTTTAACTCTGCATAGAGATGGTAAAGT
>CAYGTU010000062.1:0-15748 GCA_964352945.1 uncultured Bacteriovoracaceae bacterium | reverse complement strand
CTAGTCTTTCTGCTATCTTGGTTTTTAAGGTTTTAACAAGGACAGAATTTTCAGCAACTGCTTTCATCTGATTTATATCTTTTTCATTTTCTGTAATCGCAGTAAAAAAAGATGAATCAGAAAAGTGAAGAGAACTCATTCTAGCATTTATTCTTTTTGATAACCGCGAAAGAGTTTTCCAGTTATTAAAATATACAAAGTTTTCAAAATTACTCATTTTCTCATTGTACACTCGTAAAATTTCTTTAACTTTTGGGAATTGAGCAATATCTTTTATTGAGCTTTCTAAGTTTTGTATTTTTGTATATAGACCTTCCACTTCATCAATTTTAATCGATCTATCAATTTCTGAAATTTGATTTGTGAACGCAGTCAGTGACTTCAGTGATCTCTTTATATCATTTTTAAATAAAAGACTTTTTACATTTTCAAATTCTGATCTTTCTTCTAAGTTTTTTAATTTATACGAAATATCGGAAAGCTTTCTATTTTTTGTTCCATCTAAATATCCGTTCTTCCAAAAATAAAGAAGTGCTACAGATAAAATAATTATAAAGAACAAAACTGTTGCTTGATAAAAAAGCAAAGATCTTTTATGCATACTTGCAAACATTTAGACTCCAAAATTTTTGTGGCATTTAGCTAATGCAAACATCCTGTTTAAATCTAACTTCCTTCTAACTATAAGGAATTATTGTTCAATTATGTCAAAAAATTAAGGAAATGAAAAAGAAAAAGGGCCTATAAAGGCCCTTAGTATGTAAGTTTTATTTTTTAATTTTTATACAGCAATATCTTCATGGGAATCAAAATCATTTTTTAATTTTGTTTTTAATTTGATGATTGCTTGAGTATGTAACTGGGATACTCTTGATTCAGTAACATCTAGTACTTGACCAATTTCTTTTAAATTTAGATCTTCAAAGTAATATAATGATAAAACTAGTCTTTGTTTTTCAGGTAAAGACTTAATTCCTTCCTTAATTCTCTCTTGAGCTCTTTTATAATTAACAGCTGAATAAGGATTAGAAGATCTTCTATTCTCTAATAAGCCCATTATAAGCTTCTTGTCCCCTCTACTAAACGATGCCGAATCATCAATGTTTAATAAAGATACAGATTTAGATTTGTTCAATAAAACATGATATTCATCTAATGAACAATCAAGCTCAGCACACATTTCATCATCAGTAGCTGGTCGTCCAAGCTCTCCTTCTAATTTTGAATATGCTCTTTCAATTAATTTAGCTTTTTCTCTTACACTTCTTGGCACCCAATCTTGAGCTCTTAACTCATCTAATATTGAGCCTCTTATTCTAAATTCAGCATATGTTTTAAATTTATTATCGCGAGTTGGATCAAATTTTGTAATAGCATCCATCAGACCAATAACACCACATGAAATTAGATCATCTAATTCAATATTAGCTGGTAACCTTGACGCAATTTTCTGAGCAATGAATTTAACTAAAGGTGCATACTCAACGATAATTTCGTCTTTCACCTTTGGATCCGTTGTACATCTGTAATCTTTTAAATTTCTCAGTTTTTTAGTAAGAGAAGACATTTACACTCCTTCGCGATTCGGTTATCGGACTTCTTGCCCTATTTCACCAAATGCTTGAGCCTGTTTATTGGCTACAAGTAAAGATGATCTGTCTTCTCTTTCGGTAAAAGAGTTTAGCATTTTTAAAAAATTCTTATGGTAGGAATTATTTTTCTCATCTAGAAATAAACGATCAAATGTGCTTGAGGCATCTCCTATATATGCTACACCTCCAACGATATGAGTTCTACAGCCTAAAAAATGCTCTACAGTTTCAGAAAGAGTCTTCACAACTCTTATATATTGCTCTTTAGATTTATACATATTTACAATCAAATGATTGTCTTTAATTCCGTATTTATTATTTAAAAGCTTAATCAGAGAATAAGAGTCGGTTATTGAAGACTTATCTGGAGTAACGATAACAAATCTATAATCACAATAAGCAGACAAAGTTAAAATATCTTTACCTAAACCTGCGGGACAATCCAAAATGATATAATCATATTCATTTGAGTGAGAATTAATAATATCAATAATAAATTCTTCAGCATCAAACTTTTTATCAAAGAGATCTAAACTTCCATTACAAGCTGGAAGTAAATGAAAATTTCCATCTTTATATAGGCAATCAGAAAAAGATTTCTCCGCCATAATAAGAGAACTAAAATTATTATTTAAAGGAATACCAAGTTTTATCGCACTATTTGATAGATTATAATCACAATCTATCATTAGAACTCTAGATCCTTGCTCTACAAATGATCTTGCTGTCTTTAATGCAATGGAAGTTTTTCCAACTCCACCTTTGCCACCTGTTACTGAAATTGTTTTTGCTTTTTTGTTAAGTGAGGTACTAGAAGAAGATAACTCTGACTTGAACGTGTTTAACCATTCACTAGTTTTATTCATAAACATCCTGTCTAAATTAAACCCGACATCCTGTCTGGTTTTTAAAAATAACTACAGCTTAAATAAACCGCTTACTAATCTTTCACTTGTTGCATGTTCAATCGTGTTTGGCATGGACTTTCCTGTTCCATAAAATACGAATGGTAGATCTGGTGCTGTGCAATGTACATTTATGAGACTTCCAAAGCTCATGCACAGATCTACATGATTAATTATAATACCGTCTGCTAAATTTTTATACTTGGAAATAATTCTACGGTTGAAAATTTCAGAATGTATGGCAGAGATATTTACCAATATTTCTAAATTTCTAAAAGATCTTTTTAATGAATCAATATAATTTTTTGTTTCATCCATTTTTGAGTTATCAAGACGGAAATCAATAACAATATTTCTGTTTTCTTTTTCAACTTTTCTAATTATTGAAATTGTCTCTGATAAACTTGTAGCATTATGTACTGGTATGCCTAATATTTCATGTGTAAAAGAATTAGTATTTGTTGGTGTATTTGTTACTGTTAAAATTTCTGAATCTTTAATTAGTGAAGCGACTTTTACTGCCATACTTGATTGGCCGCAAGCTACATCAGAAATCAATATTGTTATTGATGAACTATTATTAACATTAGAAAATAAAGGCATTTTTGTTAAGATCATCGAATTGATTTCTCTTAATGCAAATTCATAAGTTAATTCTTCATCTTCAAGTTCAGCTGAACTTAATTCAAACTGAGCCTTTTTAGAAATCATATTAATTAGCTTATCTTCTAAATCAATTGCTTTTAAAGTTTGTCTTAAACTTTTTAATCCTGATTTCTCTTCTTCTCTTTCCCTAGCTGTTGAACCGATAGAAATATTTTGTGTTAATTCATATAGTTTTTGTTCAAGTAGATCTACTTTATTTTGCCATTGCTTTAACTCATGCATTACCTCTAAGTTTTGCTGTGGCTTAATATATTCTTCTCTATTCATTGAATATTGATTATCAGAACTATCTTCATCTTCAGACATAAAATCATGAACTGAAGAAGAAATTTGATTTCGGTTTGGCATTGTTTTATCATCAACGATTGGTGCTGAATTTAAAAAATCATCAAGTCCACTTTTCATCATTGAAGTTGTTCTTTCTGCGGATTTTTTAATAGTACTTGCAACTTTATTTAATCCCATTGAACCGTAACCACTACTTACTTTCTCAGGATTAGAATAATTATTAATCATTTTATTAATATTCTCTGATTTTGAATTATAAAAACTTTCTTTTTGTTCTGTAGATAGCACTGAATCCACCTTTGCTTTTTTTACATAGTCTGTTTCTGAGATTGCTGCTGTGATTTCAATTCTCTTTTTCTTGAAAGCACCTCTAACGCCCTTATTCGTTAGAGTTTTGAGTATGATTGCATTAGGGCCTAACTCTCTTTTGACATTATTTAATGCCTCCTCTAATGTATCCCCCTCAAACTTTCTTACAAACATCACTACACCTTCCTAGTATAATTTACATCCTGACTGTACCAAGCGACCTAATGTTAACATCAGGGCTTATTTCATTATGACTCACAACGGTCAAATTGGGTATAAATTTTTCTGTTAAGTTTTTAAATTGTCTTCGTATTACTGGAGAACAAAGGACAACCATTTTTTCACCTTGGCTGGTTGCTTCTTCAATTTTTTCGTTCAGACTTGCCAATATATTCTGAGTGATTTTTGGGTCCAATGAAATTTGATGTCCAGAGTCTCCTTCAGTTACATTTCTAGCAATTGTTTCTTCAACAGATCTATCTAGTGTAAACAAAGGGATATCTCCACTTTCAGACTTTATACTCTCAGTGATAGATCTATAAAGCTGTTGTCTGACTAATTCAGTAAGAGGTTCCGCTGACTTAACCTGACTACCATGCTCAGCTAATGATTCCAAAATTGTTCTTAAATCTCTAATTGAAACACCTTCTCTTAAAAGATTTTGAAGAACTTTTAATACAGTTCCCAGAGGAACAATATCTGGAATAAGATCATTTACTACTTTAGGGAATTGCTCTTTAAGATTTTCTAGAATTCTTACTAATTCCTCTCTACCAAATAATTCGTGTAAATTAGATTTTAATAATTCTGTTAAATGCGTTGCAACTACAGTTGCAAGGTCAACCACAGTGTAACCATTGTACTGAGCATCTTCTCTTAGATCATCAGTAATCCACATTGCTGGAAGCCCAAATACTGGTTCAATTGTTTCAATTCCATCAATCTTTTCAATTACAGTTCCTGGATCCATTGCCATTAAGTGATCTGGCATTAATTCACCTTTTGCAACAATAATTCCTTTAATCTTTAGAGTATATCCACCTGGTTTTAATTCCAAGTTATCTTTGATTTTTACTGAAGGAATAATCACACCCCAATCAGAAGCAAATTGTTTTCTGATATGAGAGATACGTTCTAATAAATCTCCATTTTGTTCGGAGTCAACAATATTCACAAGTGCATATCCAACTTCTAATTCTATCTGTTCTAAATTTAAAAGCTCTTCTAAATTTTCGCCTGTAGATTTTTTATCTTCAAGAGATTTAAGTTTTAATGCCGCTTCTTTTTCAACACTTGTTTTTTCTAAGCGTTTACCAACAAAGCCTAAAATTCCTGCGATAAAAAGAAACGGTAACATTGGGAAGTTTGGAATCAGAGCAAAACAAACAAGAACACCAGAGATAATATAAAGAATTTTTGGATTCATTGAGAATTGTTTTTGAATCTGTAATCCCAATGGATCTTCATCTGTATTTCTTGTGGCAATAATACCGGCAGCGATAGATACGATAATTGCAGGTATCTGAGCAACCAGACCATCACCTACAGTTAATAAGGTAAATACTTCTGTTGCATCAATAAAGCTCATATCGTTTTGAGCGACACCAACAATAATCCCACCAATGATGTTAACTGCAGTAATCATAATACCCGCAATAGCATCGCCTCGAACAAACTTACTCGCACCGTCCATAGACCCGTAAAAATCTGCTTCACTTGAAACTTCTTGTCTTCTTCTCTTTGCTTCTTTTTCGTCAATTAACCCTGCATTTAAATCAGCATCAATTGCCATTTGCTTACCTGGCATTGCATCTAAAGTAAATCGAGCTGCAACCTCAGCTACTCTACCAGCACCTTTAGTAATTACGATAAAGTTAATAATTACTAGAATTATAAAGATAATAATACCTACGACGTAATTACCACCAACAACATAATCTCCAAATGATTTAATAATTTCACCAGCTGCACCTGAACCTTCTGATCCACCTCTAATTAAAATATTTCTCGTTGAAGCTAAGTTTAAAGATAATCTAAACATAGTCATAACAAGTAAAACTGATGGAAAAGTTGAAAAGTCTAATGGTCTTTTTGCATATACTGACACTAAAAGAATCATTAATGACATAGCTAATGTTAAAGCAATAAATAAATCCATAAACATAGGTGAAACAGGAACGATCATTACCGCTAAAACGAGTAAGAGAACCCCAACCACCGCAAGGTCTGAATTCCTTGCTAAGTTTAAAATTTTATTCAGAATACTTTTTTCTTCCATAAATTATCCTTACCCTAAGGCTTTTTTCTTTTTCTTAAGCTTGTAAACAAATGCTAAAATTTCAGCTACTGCTTTATAAAGTGTTCTAGGTACACCCGCTCCAACTTTTACTGTTTTATTTAATGCTCTTGCAACAGGTACATTTTCAACAATTGGTATATCGTGAAGCTTTGCTATCTCACGGATCTTAAGCGCCATGTGATCTGTACCTTTTGCAACAACTTGCGGAGCAACCATATTGTCCAAATCATATTTCAAAGCAACACTAATATGTGTTGGATTTGTGATAATAACATCGGCAGTTGGAATATCTGCCATCATTCTTTTTCTAGAAAGTTCGCGTTGAATATTTCTAATTCTTTGCTTAATCTCTTGGCTACCTTCTTTAGATTTTAATTCTTCTTTTGCTTGTTGCTTTGTCATCATCAGTTTTTGTTTGTACTGATATTTTTGCCAAGCAAAATCTGCTGCCGCTACAACGGCAAGACCAAGAAGAATTGACATCGATACTCTCATAAATAAATTCATGCTAAATTCTACTGATTGACCAACTTCAGAATGTAAGTAACCTATAAAGCTAAATAAATTATCTTTCACCATATAAAAAGTGATGATAATTATTATTGTAAACTTAAATAGACCTTTAATTACCTCTACGATAGATCTTTTACCCATTAATTTTTTTGCGCCTTCGAAAGGATTAATTCGCTCTAACTTTAATTGCAAGACATCAGGTGAAAACAAAAAACCGATTTGAACAACTTGTGCAAAAACTCCTAAAACTAATGAGCAAAGCATAACTGGAGCAACAGACTTTAAAGTGACAGTAACTGTTTTACTAAAAAGTAACTGAAGTGTTTTTTGATCTTCAAAGATCATACTGTTTTGAGCATAAACCCAAGTTATGTATTCTGATAAAAGTTCAAAGATATAAATAGTACAAAGAAATAGAGTTAGCATTGATCCTGCTAAAATTAAAACTGAACTTAATTCTTTAGATGAGGCAACTTCACCTTTTTTTCTAAATTCGTCGATCCTATACTGGGAAGGATCTTCGGTTTTTTCGCCTGTATCATCATTATCGTCAGCCACAAAACCTCTTTATATTACTAGGTTAAACCAATCAGTTAACTTCTCTACATATATTTTAAAAGCTAACTGGAAAAATTCTTCGGAAATTGCAAAAAAAACTAATAAGCCCAAACCAATATTAATGGCAAAACTCACCATTAAAATATTCATTTGCGGAATTGTTCTAGCAACAATTCCCATTACCATATTTAAAAGTAAATTCATCATAAGTAATGGAGTTGCTAAAATAACAGCAGTTGCAAATAAATATTTAAAAAATTCTATAAAGTATTCTGGCGTAGCTGTAAGTTTTCCCCAACTAATTGCATTTATTGTAAAAAATGATGAAACGACACCTTTAAACATTGGCATTAAAGCACCAGATGAAATTACCATAATTAAAAGAGTCCATTGAATCAATCTTTCAAATGGACCAATCTGTTGACGAGCTGCTGGATCAAAATACGAAAGAGAAGCAAACCCAATTTGCTGAGTCATTAAGGCACCAGAAGCCTGAAAAATTGACATTATACTTTTTACTAAATATCCAATTATTAAACCTATCATTACGTGAGAAGCTGTTAATATCCAAAACATATCGACACCAACATGTTTAATTTCTGCTAACACTCCACCCTTAACAATTGGAAAGAAAGCAAATGTAATTACTAATGAACTTAAAACTTTTACCATTACCGGTATTACACCATTATCAAAAATTGGAAAATTTATTAATATAGCTGTCCATCTGGCAAATGATAACCAAAAGGCAATAAGTAATACTTGATCTGTAATAGTGATACTAATCATCTTCCTGCCACAACACTTGGAATGCTTATTATTAATTCTTTAGTAAAAGTTGTTATAACTTCCATCATCCATGGACTAAAAAATACAAGGGCCATTACAATTACCAAAATCTTTGGAATAAATGATAATGTTTGTTCATTGATCTGAGTTACTGCTTGAAATAGTGAAACTAAAATACCGATAACTAAGGCTCCAATTAACATTGGAGCTGCTAACATCATCGTTACTTTTACTGCTTCATTTGTTATTCCAATTACAAATTCGTTTCCCATAATTTATCCTAGTGAAATGACCTCAAGATTGAGCCCGTTACTAATTGCCAACCATCAACCAGTACAAATAATAAAAGCTTAAATGGAAGTGATATAATTACCGGTGGTAACATCATCATCCCCATGGCCATAAGCACACTTGCAACAACCATATCTAAAACTAAAAATGGAATATAAAGTAAGAAGCCTATTTGAAAGGCAGTCTTTAACTCTGAAATAATAAAAGCTGGAATTAAAAAATGTGTTGGCACATCATCAATTGTTGCTGGTTGAGAATCCCCTGTTACATCATAAAAAAGTTGAATATCTGATTTTCTAACTTGTTTTGACATAAATGATCTTAGTCCAACTTCAATTCTCTCAAGTGCCTGCGTCGTATTGATCTTTTTTTCCATATAAGGACCAACAGCATTTGCGTAAATTGTTTTACCTGTTGGCATCATAACAAATAGGGATAGAAATAATGCTAAACCAATTAATAGTTGGTTTGGCGGCATACTTTGAGTACCAATTGCTTGTCTCATAAAAGAAAGAACAACGATAATTCTAGTGAATGAAGTACATAGAATAATAAAAGCAGGTGCAAGAGTTAAAACTGTAAATAAAACAGTTAACTTCATTGTATCTACCAAATCTGCACCTTGCCCAAAGTTTATACTTACTCCAGGAGCATTAACTGATGTTTGTGCTAAGAGGTTGGCACTAAAAAGCATTAGTAATGCGGAAAGGAGAATTTTTGAACTTTGTTTCATATAATTCCTATTGTTGAATATCTTTCATTTTTTTTACTTTCATTTTTATTTGATCTGAAAATTTTACGATTTCATTTTTCTTTTCGGGTGTGCTAGTCATAATATCTTTTTTAAGAATTATTTTTTTATCTAATTCATCTAAACTAGCAGTATTCATATTTGTATCAAAATTCTCTCCAATTAATTCTCTTTCACCAGTTTTTACTATACCTGGAACATCATTAATTTCAG
The DNA here is from genome assembly GCA_964352945.1 of uncultured Bacteriovoracaceae bacterium. GTDB lineage: Bacteria > Bdellovibrionota > Bacteriovoracia > Bacteriovoracales > Bacteriovoracaceae > CAYGTU01. The sequence goes on along the minus strand of CAYGTU010000062.1, from coordinate 6,574 downwards.
AGATGAGTTGAATACCATTATCAGTACTTCCAACAAGAAAAACTTGATTATGAGCTTTAACCATCAATAAACTTCTCTTAGGCGAAATATAAGTTGTGCTAATAACTTCTACAAGATTTGTGCTATTTAAAAATCCTAGCTTACCCTTAGAAATCACACCCTTTTTTAATATTCCCACAACACCATAAAATAAAGCGATAACTAACATTAAGAAACCAATGAACTTTCCAGCATATCCTGCAAAAGAAAAATTATTTCCCTGTGTCTCTGTTGATTTTTTCACTGCTGCTAAAGTTGTTTTTACGATATCTTGTTGTTTTTCACGTTCATCAAGAAACGACTTCTTTTTTATCGTTGTAACTTCAGTTGTCTTAACGATATTATCTACTTTTTTATTCTTTAAATCTGACTCAACACCTTTGATCGCTAATAAGTTGTTTAGATAATCTTCATCAAACTTTTTAGAATCAATTTTAGATATCGCTTTTGGGACTTCTTTATCACTTATCTTAATTTGTGGAAAAAGTAAGATTACTTTATCGTTTTTAAGAGTTAGTGTTACATTGTTTTCATATTTCTTAATATCAAATGGAAATGTTAATTTAATTTTAGAAACATTACTTGAAATTTGCTGTGCCTGCATTCTCGTGTCATTTTTATTAGAAGAGAATTTCACTTTTTTATCAAAAGTGCTTTGAACCTTAGAATCTGGAAAATAAACTTGAATTGTAGACTTAGTAATTTTTAATTCTGGGTACTCATTTAGGTTCCCTGAGTAATTAATCGTTACTTCACCTTTCTTATTCACAGTATTAAAGTCTATTTTCTCAAGTGATATTGCCGAGAATGCATCAAGGCTTACTATCATTGCTAAAATAACGATTACTATAAAATTTTTCATATCTTTTCCTTACTTAAGTGTTTCAATTCTTTCTAATGGAGAAATAATATCTGTTAACCTGATACCAAATTTTTCATTTACAACAACAACTTCGCCACGAGCAACCAACTTTCCATTTACTAAAACTTCAAGTGGCTCACCTGCCAGCTTATCTAGCTCAAGAACCGATCCTTGGCCAAGTTGCAGTAAATCTTTAATTACAACTTTTGCTCTTCCTAGCTCAACACTAACTTTAAGTGGAATATCTAAAATGAAATCTAGGTTTTGTACCTTTAATTTATTTAGAGCATCATCTCCAGTTTGAATTTGATCTGCTAAGTTTTTTATTACCTGCTCAGATCTATCCGCTTGTTGTTCGATTTCTGGTTTTCCCATTCCTTCTTGGTTTTCGTCAGTCATGTTCTCTTCCTATGTTGATTTAATTCTTCTAGTTATTTGTACGGCACGATTACCCTTAAACTCACCTATTAAACATTTTAGTTTTCCTGCACCTTCAACTTCAACTTCAAGCTCACCAGATACTTCTTGAGCAAGAGGTATGATATCTCCGATGCTTAAACTAATTAGATCTCCAATACTCATCTCTGTTGATCCTAACTTAACAATCGCATCAGTAGTCGCATCATTAATATGCTCATGCATTGATCGTGTCCAAATAGTATCAACTACATCATTATCAGTTTGAAAGCTTGTTGAAAGTTTTTGCTTAATTGGCTCTATCGTTGAATAAGGAAGAATTATCATAATTGTTCCAGAAGCAGATTCAAATTCAACTTCAAGAGTAGTTGTAATGATAACGTCACTCGGTGGAACAACCCCAACGAACTGTGGATTAATTTCTGTTCTTACATATTGAGCGTCTACTCTATGAACTGGCGCCCAAGCTTCTTCTAGATCACTAATCGCCATATCCATAACTCTTCTCATAAAAGATAATTCGATTTGAGTGAATTCTTTTCCTTCAATTTTTGTAAATGGTCTATCAGTTCCACCAAAATATGAATCGATGATTGCATAAGCAAGCTTTGATTCGAAAACCATAAGCACAGGTCCTCTTAATTCATTAAATCTGATAATGCACATACAGCTAGGGATAGGAAGTGTATTAACAAATTCTCCAAACTTTAAAAGATCTGTAGAGATCATTGATATGGTAGAAATTTTTCTTAATGAATTTGAAAGAGAAACCCTGAAAGATCTAATAAATCTTTCATAGATAATATCAAGAATAGGCATTCTTCCACGAATAACTCTATCTTGATTTGCTAAATCATAGGGTTGGACATTTTCTTCGTACTCAGGTTCAGCAGAATATTCAGCTCCGCCTCCAGAATCTTTTGAACCTTTGCCGGAATCGTCATCGTTTACTGCATTTAAGAGTGCATCAACTTCATCTTGAGATAATACCTGTGGCATTTCACCCCTCCTGGGCCTTGACTCTATTACATCCTGTTATAGAGTTTAAAAATTAATTTATTTGGAAACCTACATAATAAACATCTAGTACCTTACCATCTACTAAGAACGAGTTTATTGCTGCTTTAATTTCCTCTTTTAAATATTCTTTACCTTCTCTTTTAAGAAGGTCTTTTGGTCTCTTAGAATTTAAGATTCCAATTATTGTATCTCTAATTTGTGGCTTTCTTGCATTAAATTCATTTTCTTGTGAATCTTGGCTAAATTTCAAAACTGCATTTAGTCGCACATATCTTCTTGGGCCATCACCTTTAGCTAAATTAACTGTAAAGCCTTCAAGTGACATTGCTTTGCCTTCGTCAGTTACTTTTTTCTCAGATAACTCTTTTCTTGCTTCTAATGTACCTTCATTTAATTCTTGTTTTACTAAATCACTTATTGAAGGGCGGCTTGCTTGCTCTTTCATGAAACTGAATTGAAAAAAAGCAATTGCACCCATAGCAATCATATTAATAATTAATAATAAAGTTACAAAAGGACTCGCGCTACTAGCTCCACCGCCGCTGCCAGTTTTTTTCTTAACTTCAGCTGCTTGAGCATCGTCACTTAGATCTTGTACATCATCTTTTGCCATTTGATTTCCTTATCAAACTAAAAGTGGAAAAAATTTCTTAGGTCTTCCATTAACCCTTGTCAAAATTATAACCATTACCTGAATTCAAATCAATGCTTAAGCGCACTTTGCCTATTAACTTATACTTATTACATGGTTGGGGTAGGAATAACTTGCCGGTAAACAAAATTTGATGTGTCAAAAGCTTGACTTTCCTCGCGAATAACAGACAAAAAAAGAGGGGTATAAAACCCCTCCCATATAAACTTTCTTTAAAATAAAGAAAATTAGAACATTTCTTTCCAAGCTTTACCTGGTCTGAATTTTGGTAAAGTCTTAGCTTTAATTTTAATTTTTTCACCAGTTGATGGATTAACACCAGTTCTAGCTGCTCTTCTTACTTTAGTAAAAGTTCCGAAACCTACTAGAGAAACATCGTCACCTTTTCTTACTGTTTTTTTAACAGTATCAAGAAAACAAGCTACGAAATTATCCATATCTTTTTTTGTAAAGTTTCCAAATTCTTTGTTCTTAATCATTGCTTCAACTAATTCTTTTCTGTTCATAATTAACTCCTAATAAGTTTAAATTAAAAATTCTATATATAAATGTTTTCCTAATTGATCCTAAATGGCAACTTTTTTCTTAAATCAACTATTTAAAAGCTCTAAAAGCACGTATAGACAAGCTTATTGTCATTTGGTAGTTTCCCCTATAGCTCTACAGACTGATTAATAAAGGATTTCAATATGTTTAAGCTGCTTTTAGCTTTACTAGTTTGCCATTCAGCGATTGCTTTTTCTGACACCATAGAAAGCGCTTGGGATGAATTAGTTAAAAAAAATAAATTAGTTAGTAGCAAACAAGCATTTTGCATTGGCGATGATTTTAAAACGGTCTCAGAAAAAAATGAATTATCAATAATCAAGCCCGCTTCCGTTTCAAAGTTATACACAACATATTACAGCTTAAAAAAACTTGGTTTAAACTACAGACATAAAACCAAGCTACTTTTTAACGACAAAGAAAACCATCTTCATATAAAAGGCTCTAAGGATCCCTACTTTGTTGATGAAAATATCGCTTTTATCTTAAATCAATTAGATGAAGAGGGATTAACCGACCTAAAATTAATTACTTTTGATGAGAACTTTCTTTATAACTGGGAAAGAAACCCTAACTTAATTATTAAAATCCTTAAACAGAGACTAAACAATGGTGTTATAAAAAGTATTTATGAAACTACCTATGCTAAAACATTCCCTAAATTATCTAATTTAAAAATTCAGCTACGAAAAAATGATTCAACTTATTCTCATTATTTTGAGTATGAAACAGCGACATTAATCCAACAATATAAATACATCAATATGTATTCAAATAATTTTTATGTTGATACCGTTTTTGAATCTCTTGGTGGGGCTGAGAATTTTTCAACGTTTATTAATGAAGAGTTTGATGTAGATAAGAAAACAATCTATTTCCAGACAGGTTCGGGGCTTCCTTACAATTATACTACTTGTAATTTAACACTAAGACTTTTAAGAAAACTCGATGTTTTCTTGCAAAGCCAATATCATAAGTTATCGGACATTATGAGTGTTGCTGGAGTTGACCAGGGTACTCTTATCAATCGATTTACATCCTCAATTTCGTCGAATTCTGTTATTGCTAAGACGGGAACTTTAAGTGATACCTCAAGCTTAGCGGGCAAAATACATACTCAAAGCGGGGATTATTACTTTGGAATTTTTAATAATACTCTGGATAGAGTTTCGGCAAGACTAATGCAAAATACTTTTATAGAAAATGTTATTCAAATTTCAGGAGAGAAAGCTGAAATACCGTATAGAAAAATTATTTTTAGAGCTGATCAAGATAATATTTGGATGAAAATAGCTATATAGTTCTAGTAACTATATAGCTATTCAAGTTTTTTATAATTTAAGTTTTCCGCGTTTCTTTAATTCTTCAATAATTGTATCAAAGTGAGAAAGTGGGTATGCACCTTTTATCGGTACTCCGTTAAGTAAGAACCCTGGAGTTCCTTGGAAACCATATTTAGCTGCTTCTTCCATATCTGCTTCAATTCTTTCCTTGATTTTGTCAGATTTAATATCTTTAGCAAGTTTCCCCATATCAACACCTAATTTCTTAGCTGATGCCTTAAGAAAAGTCTCACCATTTTGTAATTTTCTTTGGTTGTTATAGATTTCATCATGAAATTTAATAGCTTTATCATGAGACTGCAATCTTATTGCTTCATAATATTTTGAAGCCACCATTGCTTGCGGGTGAAAACTTAATGGTAAATGCTTATAAACAAACTCAACTTTACCTTTATATTTTTCTAACAAAGAAATTACAGTGTTAAATCCACGTGAACAAAACGGACACTCAAAATCAGAGTATTCAACAACTTTTATCGGAGCCCCTTTAGTTCCTCTGATAATTTCATCACTTCTTATTTCAGCTACTAATGGCTTTTCAAAACTTTCTTCAAGTTTTTGCTTTTCTTCTTCTGCTCTTTTTTCTTCTTGAGAACCCTGAGCTTTCTTTACTGCTGCATTTAGTGCATCAATAAATTTTTCTGGATTAGCTTCAATCGCTTCAGTTAATATTTCTGGATTTTCTTTTAGCATTGATTTTAATTTATCTTCTGATAAACAACCTACTAATAGAATAGTTGTCAAAAGTAATAATACGTTAATCTTCATTTTCTTTCCTTATTTAATGAGTTTAGTATGTTTCATTCTATTTGATTCTGATATTCTTTACAATATGTGATATGTAGTTTTTTTGTAAACTTTTTCTCTACTTATTTTATCCAATATTTTTTTGTAGGTGATCTAGAAATTTATTGAACTTTCTACTGTAAGGGCGAATATGTGAGTAACCAATCAAATGTACTCTTGTGTCATATGAGCCCTTAATAAAGCTTCTCATTGTGGCAAAAAATCCAAATGCTGCGCCACTAACCTTAGAATAGAGGTGAAAAGCAAAACTAGCATAGGCAAAAACAAGAAAAACAATACTGCCGCTCATCATATATGAAATGACTTCTTTCTGCCCATCTAGAAATAATCTAATACTGGCAGATTTAACTTTTATTATGTTTATGCTTAATTCTACTATACTTGAATGTATCTCTACAGTAATAACTCTTAGAGCTGTAGCCGTAATCACTGTCATTATTAATACTATTAAAGAAAAATGTAGAAAGAAAATTCCATCAAATACCGGTGCATGAATCTTTAAATACTGAGATGGAAATATTACTTCTTTATTTAATTTTTTAATTTTTTGTTTCGACCATTCAAAAAAGAAATCAGAAAATCCTTTTAATAAGGAAAAATTTGAAAAATTATTAGTATAAACTTCTTCATCTACATTAAAATCCCCTGCCACTAGTCTTTCAGTGTAATCACTTAGAGTCCTAAAAGGTCTTAAAATAATCCACCCTAAATAAGCTCCGAATGTAAAAAGCATTATTAAAAAGAAAAGGAATGCCGGCATCCACTTAATGGTGTTGGCCAAAACGAAATCATAATAAGCATCTCTAAGTTCAGCTGAGCTTACCAAGCCATTAGCTTCTAGAAAGAGATTATCCATCCTGAGTAGTGTCCAAAAAGTGAATATTATAA
>CAYGTU010000061.1:0-15773 GCA_964352945.1 uncultured Bacteriovoracaceae bacterium | reverse complement strand
GTTTGGTTTAAGGTCGCCTGAAAGAATGTTAAGAAGAGTTGTTTTCCCTGCTCCAGATGGTCCTGTTATAAAAACTATTTCATTTGGCGCAATGGTCAAAGATACACTTTCAAGAGCACGCAAAGAACCAAAATTAACCGAAACATTATTTAAGGTGAACAAGTTTTGGCTAAAATTTCTATTTTTGGAATTAGATTGTGTAAAACTATCTAGCATTTCTAGACCTTCCCGTGTCATTTAGATTGGCCTTCGTGGCCAACGTACTACTTAATTGTACCTCAAATAGAATTCCAGTGTAAAGTTATCTTCTATATATTTAGTAATATATACGTAGTGCATTCTGACACTTAACTAAATAAGTTTCTCTTCTCGAAGCAGTTGATAAGCAGATTCAGAACAATAGACATTTGGAACAAAATTATTAATATTTTGAAGGTTGAAAATCACTGAGTTTTCAAGATCTGCTAATAATTTAACGTCACCATTTTCTAAGATAATTTTTGTAGGATCTCTTTCTTAGAGTATGTTTTCATTGGATTTTGATTTTACAACATTTTTCTTTGAGCGAATAAACTCAATATTTCTTTGCGGTATGTCTACAATTAACCAAGCATTTTTGTCGCCTTTCTTCTTTATACAATCTTGATAAGTGGCCACTGTTTCTTTTACTTTTTTAATAATTTTTTCGTTATCTTTTTCTTTATCTTGGTCAAGTAGTCTTTGTTTTAAATCCTCAGACTTTATTGTTCTTGGAGATTTACCAAATAGTAAGCAATGAACCATATCTTTGATTCTGTTATCTTTATCCAGCTTTCCAGATGTATAAAGTGAATGAATCAAATTCATAAAGTAATTGTCGTTAAAAGAATAAAACTTATGGGGATCGTTTTCCACAAAATCCAAAAGTTCGCTATATTTATAAATATAGCCTTTTTCTAAAAGATAAAAAGTTACTTCTTCTGCAATAGCGTCAAATTTTGCTCCTCTAGCTGATCTTACAACTTGAGAGTACCAAGCAAAACGACTCATTAAAAAATCTTCCACACAATGAATAGCATTGTGCTTTATAACTAAAATATTATGCCCACCGACTTTAACTGTAGAAAAGTGATGAAGTAAATAATCTCTATCATAATTACCATACTGAAGACCTGTATAATGAGCATCTCTAAGAAGGTAGTCCATTCGATCACAGTCAATTTCTGAATGAAGAATTTGATTCGCTAAGAAACTAGGATCAACTCCTTTAATAAGATTAGAAATTTTCTGAGGATCAATATTATATTTTTTAAAGATATGGGTAATTCCACCTTCATAATCAGTATTTTTAATTATGTATGAACCTAAATGTTCATGATCATCTGGGTGGCCTTTTCCATTTTTTTTATTTGTTGTTTCACCAAAACGAATATAGGCCATCTCGGTTGTGTGAGAAAAACAGAATGTACCTAAATCATGCAGGAGTGCACTTATTCTTAAGGCTTGATGATATTTCGCTTCTTTTGATTCTTGAGTTCCAAAAAATAATTCTTCATCTGAAACAGCTAGGTTTACACTTTTTAGAATACAATGAGCATTAAACATAACACCAATGGAATGCCCATATCTCGAGTGCTCTGCACCGGGAAAAGTGTAATAAGAAAAACCTAATTGTTTAATCCAACGAAGTCTTTGGTAAAATGGAGTATGTATTATTTCCCACTCTGCTGGTGTAATTTGTATAAAACCATAAAGGGGATCGTAAATGAGGCGTTTTTTATCTATAACTTCCATGTAAATCTTTTATTTAATTTGGATCTTCATTAATCCAAATAAATAAATGCCCTATTAGGGCATTTATTATTGATATATTCTTTTGCTATCTGCTCTTTTAATTCCACCCTTAGAAAAATTTAAAAGGTTGGCCATCATAATTCTAGCTTCGTCTCTTAAATTATTTTCAATTGTGAATCTATAAAATTCTTCAACATCTTTAGAAGCTCTAAAAGCTTTTACACCTGGATCAAGTTCAACTGCTTTTTTTGTCTTCTTCTTTTCTAATCTCGCCATATATTCTCCTGTAGTTTGTAATTTTACTTTTTTAACAACACCTTTTCAAACAGATTTAAAGTTATTTGGGGCGCAATGCCCCATCAACTAATTAACCTTTGCTTCAATTAATCCGTAGTTATGCAGCTTGTTATACAATGTTTTTACTGTAATTCCAAGTGACTTCGCAGCCTTAGTCTTGTTTCCATTTAAAAAACCTAAAGTTGTACAGATATGACCTTTTTCTAAGTCATAAAGAGTTGATTCGCTAAACTTCTCTTCTTTTTCAGAATCAGTAGAGATGCTTACTTCAGGAAGTATAATGTTTTCAATATATTGCCCTTCCGCAAGGATATAAGTTCTCTCCATTACATTTTTAAGTTCTGTTAAGTTATTACCCCACTTATGAGTTCTAAGCATCTCAAGTGAAGCTGAAGTAAGAATCTTTTTCTCTTCTTCATCTTTATTTTGGTTTAAAAAATGTGTAGCAAGAATTTCTAAATCATCCATTCTTTCAGATAAGTTTGGAATTCTAATTGAAATTGTATTTAATGAATAAAATAAATCTTCGTTAAATAATCCTTCTCTCATTAAATTTTCAATGCTTTCTTTCGAAGTACTAACGATTCTAACACTTACGTCTCTTGTTTTGTTATCACCATTTCTGATTACTCTACCTGTTTTTAAAACACTAACTAATCTAATTTGATTCTCAAGAGATAATTTTTCTACATTTCTAAGTACTAATGTTCCTTCGTGAGCTTTTTCTATTAAGCCTGCGATTTCACCTTTACCAAATAAATTATCAGATAAATCTTCTTGTGATTTTGCTGAGCAATGAACTACCACACATTCTTTTGAAATTCTTGAGCTTAGTTCATGTAGTTTCTTTGCTAATGAATTCTTCCCTACCCCTCTTTCCCCTACAAAGTGAACAGGATAGTCTTCTCTAGCTATTTTTTTAATCATTTCTATAGCACCAATAAATGCTTTTGATCTACCAATCAATTTAATTGTTGGTTTTGCTACTGAAGTAGTAAGTCTTTCTTCTAATTCTTTTTCTTTTGATTCAATTCTCTTTAGTAATTCTCTATTTAAAAAAGTTGCTAATAAATAAAGTCTCATATTTGCAAGAGGACCTTCTAATTCAGCAAAAAAAGATAAAATTGAGTTTATATCATTGATTCCAAATTCTCTATCTTTTGCATGTAATTCAATCGTCGCTAAAATCACACCGTCTGATTTAATTGGAATACAAATTAAGTGATTCATATCAAGAGCAATATTAGCTGCTGATAAAATTGGATCCCTTTGTACATTATTTGAAAAATAAGCTCTTTTAGTTCTGTGTACATAAGAGCTTACTTCTGCTGATTTTTCTAATATTTGGCTCGAACGATTAGCTTCACCATTTTCACATAAAAGCTGAATTGCTCCATCTTGAAAGCACTTGAACACTCTAACTGTATCTGGGCTATACAATTTAGAAATTTGGTCTGAAATACGTCCAAAAAACACATATTCATCCAAAGTTGTTAATAATTCTGTCGATAATTTAGATAGATTTTCCACCTGTGATAATTCCATTGAAGCTCTCCTTTTACACTCAAGACGTAGTACTGAACACTATGTGTGCAGTGCGTTAATACTGGATTAGTATACTCTAGTGTATAAAAAATACAAGATAAATCTTACACAATGCGCAATTATTTGTCAGTTATTTTGTGATTTCGACTACTTAGACCATCGAGGAGATTGACAGTTACCAAATCGGGAAGTTATCTTCTTAAGAATCTCACCAAATCTGTTCATAATGTATATATCTTGAACGGCTTTTTTTGCAGATAAAACTGTTTGAGAGCTAAAAGCTATAAATTCACCGTCCTTAGAGAATGTAGGGTCTTCATTGGAGCCAAAATTCTTTGTTAGGCGAACTAGGCCAGTTCCAATAGTATTAATCTTAAAGATATCAAACCTATTATCAACCCAAGAAGAAAAAGCAATTTCTTTAGCATCGGGGCTAAACCTAGGTGTTGCATTAAAGTCGCCTACGAAACTAATTCGCTTTAAATCTTTTGGCTGGTCATTGGTAATATCCATTGTATAGATAGAAGCTTTACCTGGACGAGAAGATAAAAATGCCAGTGTTTTTCCATCTCCACTCACAGAAGGATCTACATCCTCAGAGAAATGGTCCGTAAGTTTAAACTTTTTTCCAGTAGCAAGTTCCATTCTATAAATATCTGTATTGCCATCCGTACTAAGCGTTAAATAAATATTTGTATCATCTGATGAAAAAACTGCACCAGAATTAATTCCATATTGCGAAGAAATTTTGCTCGTAACTCCTGTAGTTAAATCTTTCATATATAAATCTACATTTCGTTTTCCACTAGTTTCTTTTATCAAAGAATAAACTATTTTATCTCCCGAATGACTTATGGCCGGTGAAACAACAAGAGCTCTATGATTTGTAATTTTTTGTTTATTCCCACCGTCGTAGTCCATTAAGTAAACTTCTTTAACTCTTATCTTTTTACTCGTTAGAAAATCAGAAACAAAAACTATCTTTGAATTAAAAATTGATTCTTTTTGAGAAATGTTTTTATAGATGAGATTTGAAAGTGAATGGACACTTGATCGGAAGTTATCACGTGTTACGATTGTATTGAATACTTTTGCCTCTTCGTCATGTGAATCATAAACAGTACCCACTGCCTCAAATTGACCATCCTTACTTTTAAGAACAAGGTCTACAATATAGCGTAGTCCACTAGCTCTAATTTTTAGATGTTCAGAAAAAGGCAATTCTTTCGGCATTTTTTCAACAATTTCATATACATGTTTATACATAGAAAAATCATCATTGATAATTTCTATAAGTTTTTTACTGGTCGGTTGATCACCAATAATTGTTTGATTATCAATTTTGAAAAAAACTTTATCTCTTTCGAGCTCAGCATTACCAATTGCTACAACTGGAGTGTCTTGGGCGAATAAATTTAAACTTAATATAAATATAATTATGTATTTCATAGTTATTTAGAGTATCGGAAAAGCTAAAACAATACCATTTAATTTAACATTCCGTAATATATCTGACTTAGGTGAAGGAAGCGGCGAAGCAAGCTTAATAGCTCCTAAAGCCCTCTCGTCAAATTCTTTATTACCACTTGAACTAATTAAGTTTTTACTTAGTACTGCACCAGTTTCATCAATATAAATTTTCACTTTGCACTTTAAATCTGCTTCTAATAAATAAGAAGGTAATTTCCAAAATTTTCTCACATGAGGAGCAACCTGAGCAGCATAACTTTCATACTCAGTGAGATTATCATTTGCCTTAATATCTCCTGTTAGCGCTGTTCCTTTTGAAAGTATATTTCCTTCCATAACTAATTTTTTTAAATCTCTAACGCCAATTTTTGAATTGTCTTTTTTAGGCTTTTTAACATCTTTTACTTCAACTTTTCTTTTGGAAATATCTTTTAATAAATTTGAAAGATCTAGTTTACCTACTTTTTTAAGTTCAACATCACTATTGTTTTTATCTACTTCTGGAGCTTTTTCCTCTACTTTCGCCGCCTGCTCAGCAAGCTCCATTTCTTTTAATTCCTGTAATGAAAATTTTGGCATTCCAACAACATCAACACGAATTGCTTCTTTGATAGTTATTGTATTATTTGAATTTGATTTCCACTTCGGTAAGTAATGAATCAAAACAGCAATTAAAACGATCCCGATATGAAGAATAATCGATTTAAGAAAATGCTCTGATTCTAATTTAGTATAAGTAATATTCATTATTACTTCTCTATCTCCGTGACGAGAGCAATTTTAGAAAATCCATTTCTTTTTAAAAAGCTCATCATCTTTGCTACATTCCCATATTCAATTTGAAAATCTGCTCTTAAAAATAATGTTTTGTCATTTGTCTTAGAAAACAATTCCTCAAGCTTTCCTAATAATTTATCCTCTTCAATTTTCTCTTTGCCTAAAAAAACAGAATTATTTGAAGATAATGAAAGAATAACTTGAGAAGAGGATAGATTTAAAGAATGTACTTTTTTAGTTTTTGGTAAATCTAATTTAATTCCATTATATAAAAGTGGCGCACTAATCATAAATATAATTAGTAAAACTAACATAACATCAACCATTGGAGTTACGTTGATTTCAGAAATAGGCCCCTTATTGTTTGAAAAACCCATTAATTCCCCATCACAATATGCTTAAGTTTATTAATAAGATCATTAGAGTAACTTTCCATCTGAGTATTGATTTTTGAAAGCTTTGACAAAAAAAGATTATAAAACCAATTTGCAGGAATTGCGGCAGCCAAACCTATAGCGGTGGCGATTAAAGCCTCTGCAATACCTGGAGCAATTGCTTCAATACTTGATCCCCCTTCAGCTAAACCTCTAAAAGAATTTATAATACCCCATACGGTACCGAATAAACCTAAAAAAGGTGCAACTGAGCTAATAGAAGCTAAAATTGATAATCTATCTGACATAATATCATTATTGGTGTTATAAGCATTTTGTATTGCCCTCCCGATGTTTTCTTTTCCATCACCATCAAGAAAGTTTTTTAACTTATCATTATTTTCATCAACTTTAGATAAACGTAGTTCTTCTACAACCTTGTTTGTGATGTTCCCAAAACTTGAGTCATTAAACTGAACTGCATGCATTTGTAGGGAATTCAAATCATGACATTCCATAAAACCTTCATAGAATTTCTTATCTTGTAGAGTTAAGAGTGAAATTTGCTTATGCTTTTTAAAAATAATCACCCAAGAAAAAATTGAGCAAATTAATAAGAGTAACATTACAAACTGAACTACAAAAGACGCTTCTAATATAATTTTTAAAAAATTCATTTCCATAAGGTATCCTTTTCATCATTTTAACATAAAAAAAATAATTTTTCTAAATCCCGTTAATTGTTCTCAACGCTTTTTTGCTGTGAAAATCATAAAGAAAAATTGTTAGCAAAAATATAATAATTGACCAGTAAGGTATATTTAGAGGTGTTCCTTTAAATATACCTGTGTAATTCAAAAATGGGTCCGCACCTATCACAATTAACATTGGAGATATAAATAAAAATAGTAAAAGAGCATAAGATAAGTAGTTTTTTAATAATTCGATTTTATTAAGAGATAAAAAGATAATATTGAGAACAATCACATATTTTAATTGATAATGAGAATTGGTTATAAAGAAAAAAAACATTGAAAAGATAGAGGATAATAATACTTCTTGAAGAAAGCTGACCTTTTTATTCTCTGAAAAAGATTTAATGAAAAGATAATCTAGAGAAAAATGAATGGTCATGCATGTTATTGAAATAAAAAAATTGAACAAATGTTGTACTTGTACAGAGTAATCTTGCATCTTAGCAAAATAGGTAAAAACAAAATAACCAACTATAGCAAGAATAAAGGGATGTCTTGTTACTCTTTCACTAGTCAGTATACTTCTAAAAAAATGAGAACTCTTTTTATAGGACTGTATTCGAGAAAAATAAAGGTAAGAGATAAAAGCTATTAATTTTACAAAAATTAAATGATACCAACCATTTTCACTTAACCAAGACTCCGTAACAGAAAAATTATGATCCATAAAGAAATGAATTGAAGTGAACACAGACACAACGGCCATTAAAAAAAATAATTGAATGAAATTATAAAATAAATAATGAAAAATTATTGAGTACCTATTTAACATATTAATTATTTTAGCTAGGTTTGGGGGATAAGCCAACGTAATTGCATTTCTGGACTTGGGTAAAGTCTATTATAAGATTTAAATAATTCACCGCTTTTAGTCAAAGTATCTATTTTCTTTAAATAATCTAAGTAAATTTTCCAATAAACTGGAGTCGGCTTCAAAATTTGGTCCATTTTTTTAGTCAATTCAAACTGTGATTGAAAATTGTATCCTTTTGAATAAACAAATGAACTCAGCTCAGTTAATGCCTTATCTAAAAGATCTTTAGTTTTTTGTTTAGATACAAATCCTTTCGAGATTTCAACATTATCAAGCTTAACAAATTGTTCAATGTACTTGTCTTTAGACCTTAAAAAATCCTCTAAAATAAGTATTGAAATTTCTAGCTTGGTTAGATCTAATGATCTTAAGAAAGGAACAGATAGAATGTAGAGATTTTGATCCTTCATCGGCAAGTACATATGAGGAACACTTGGACTATCGACTAGAAGTATTTTAAATTTTTGCTCATAAATACCTACTGCTTTAAATAATTTTGTTACATTATCCTCAATTCCATATTCGGGAGTTTTGATATCCCATTTAAGTAGCGCTGCGTTTTTTACAAGCCAGACTTCAGTCAAAATATTCCAGAAATCCCCTTCTTGTGGAAATCTAAGGGCCATTAATCTTCTTTGTTCTCTTAATTTATCTTCTTCTGTAACAATATCTTTTTTCTTTTTAAATTCTTCTTCAAGAAAATCATTTGTTAAAATAGATTTTAATTTTTTCATTTCAAATCCTTTATCTTCTGCTAAAGAAAATTTCATTGAAATAAATAATATTAAAAGTAATATCTTCATCTTAAATTTGTGTTCCCTTCAATATATTGATCGTAGAGTCTTCCCCAATAATATAATTCTGATACATCCATTTCAAGGGAATTCCAAAATTTTGGATATAAGCGTTGCGGACATTGTGGTCTTGTTTTCACTAGATGTTTTGAATCAACATAACCTTTAACTCCACTTGCTTCAATATGAACCCAAAGCTTTCCAACCTTGTCTTCTTTGTCCTTAATATATACTAAAGGGTGACCACAGCTAATGGTAGTCAAAGATGGTGAAAACTTATTTGGAAGTTCATGTATATGTCCGTAAGTATTATTAAAATATAAAAGTTTTCGCTTCTCTTTTTTATCAGCCGCAAATACTGGTAAAGAGATCATAAGAATGAGTAGACTTAAATAATAGTTCTTCATACCTTCCATCTAAATTGAATCGTCTCCCACTTATGACATTGCTGACATCTCCAAAATATTTCATCGGAGTTAAAGCCACAGTGGGAACAAAAATGTTTAGTTAAAGTCTTATTGATTTCAGATAAATAGCTTTGCGTTTGAACTAAAGCTTTTTTCTCTTCGCCAATCTCAATAAGTAATTTTATATATTCAATATTAAGAGCATCATTATTAATTCTACCCTCTTGGTCTAACCAAATATTTAATAAGTTATAAGCATCTTTTACTCTATTATTTGATTTTAAAAGTCTTACTTTAGATAACACAACAGATGGAAAATTATTTAATTCTTTATCATTTAAATCCAAAAAGAAGTTCTTTATTACACCTAGCTTTTCTCGGTACTCTGTATTCTCTGTTTTCTTTTCGTTGAAGTCTTCTAAACTCTCCATAATAAAAGAAATATAGATAGGATGCTCTTTTAATAATTCTACAAAGTAAGCCTTAGCCTCCTCCATTTTCCCTTCAACTAATTGTATTTTTAAATGGAGAATTTTAGCTGAAACTGATGGAGCAAATCTAAAAGCGTCATCTAAATCTTCTCTGCATCTCTTGTACTCACCTCTAGTAAATAATTTTTTAGCTTTTTCTACTAAAATATGTGAAATCGTTTCAGATTGATTCTCATGAGCGACTTTAGAAAGCATAATTCTGTAATTATAAGCTTCGTCCCATTCACCAATATCTTCATAAATTCTACATAATGATTGAATAACTTCAAATTGATCTCTATTAATTTTTAAAACATCTTTATAAGTTTCTATCGCTTTATCTAAGAAGCCACCTTTATCAAAATCGATAGCTAGTTCTTTTAAAGCTTCTAATCTAGTACTTTCAGATATGCTTGCTCTTGCTATCAGTGAGCGATGAATACTGATAGCTTTATCTATTTCGCCATTAGATCTAAATAATCTTCCTAAAGCAAAATATGTTTCTATAGTTTCTCTGTTTAGATCTACTGCATTTAAAAATTCTTTAATGGCCAAATCTTTATTCCCACTAATTAAATATTGAGTGGCATTAAGAAAAATCTTAGATTGTGCTTCAAAAATTGAATCTCTATACTTTTTAGAAAGGTTCACACCGTGTTCGCGCTCAATCATGTAGTGATAAATTAATACCAACGTTATAACAACTGCTACGATTGAGAGTAAGTGATCTTGAAATAATGGAGTTAAAATACTTAAATCCAACTAAACCTCTACTGTGGCATTAAATACAAGGGAGTATTTTGAGAACTCGCCCATTGCTTTATATGATTTACTGATTCTTCGACTTCACCAAAAAAACGTGAGAAATCAACTTTTGTTTTCTTCTTTATAAATTTGAATTCAAATTTTCCTTTTAAATCTAATTCTTTATGAATTGATCTTCCTGCTTCCCATAATCCGGCTAATTCATCCACTAGTCCTAACTCTAGAGCTTGTCTGCCTGAGAAAATTTGTCCTTGAGCAAGCTCATCGATTGGCTTTTTTAATTTCTTTTCCCTAGTAAGTAGAATATCTTTTTTAAAATCTACATGAACACCAGAAATCATTTCGTTAAATAAACCACGTTCTTCAGTAGTCATATCACGGTGAGGACTTCCCCCATCTTTATATTTTCCAGCTTTAATTATTTCTTGTTTTACTTTCGCAAAATCATAAATACCTTTTAAATTCATAAACTGCATTATGACACCTATTGAGCCAGTTATTGTTCCGCTGTTTGCAAAGATTTTTCTGGTAGCAGCACCTAAGTAGTAACCTCCACTAGCTGCAACTGAGCCAAATGAAGCATAAATAGGTTTTCCATTTTTCTTGTCTGTATCTATTCTTCTAATTTCTTCATATATTTCTTGAGTTGGCCCAACAGCTCCACCTGGAGAATCGATTCGTAGAATAATTGCTTTAATTTCCTTATCTTCTTCCGCTATTAAAAGCTGTTCGATAATTGGCTTTTCATTAAAGATAACACCTTTAACATTTATTACCGCAATATGACCCTTGCCTTCTGTTGTAAATTCTTTAAGATCAGCAGATTCAAAACCTTTTAAATTCTTAATTGCTACAAATCCAAAAACTACAAATAGAAAAAACAAAGCAAACACAATTAATAAAATACCAACAACAGTTTTTGATCTTCCATTTGACACAATAATTCTCCATTTAAATAAACAGCTTAATTGTTTATATTATAGGTGAATTCGATATATTTTTAAATAGTTAGCTTAATGCGGAAAAAAAAAGCCCCTAAAAAGGGGCCTTATTATAAAAGAATATAACTCAAGTATTTAGATTGAACTTCCTGGACAAGATTGTGCCAATGAAGATTTAAATTGTGAACATTTATGTCCATCTGGTTGAGCTGAACAAATTGCTTTTGTCTTAGCTACTAATCCTGGGCAATGAGCTCCAGCACTTTGTGAAGACTGTCCAGCACCTTTTAAAGCTGCTAATTCTCTAGCACATTTAGACTTTAATATTCCTGCCTTTGCTTTACATTCTGTAACACCACCACTCATTGAATTCTTACAGTTTGAAGTAAACCAAGATACTTCAGTTGAACAATTAAATGCAGGCTCCACTGGTTTAGCCGGTAAAACTGGATTTGGTCTTGGATTTGAATCAACTGGATTTGAATCAACTGGATTAGAATCTATTGGTCTTGGACTGTCAGCTACAATTGTACACTTTTTGATATATCTGGGACATGTATCCTTAGGTGCATTTGGATCTGGAATGTAACTACAACCTGGACCTGGATTTGCCATTCTAGGCATTGCACAGATTGGTTTAGGCTTATCGACATGTCCTACAGAACCAGACGTATGGTAAAAATTTGATTTTACTAGAACAGGTCTAGCTGGAGAAGGTAGAACTTTTACAGAATCCACTGCTATAGGCTTCCCTTTTACTAAAGCTCCACCACCTTTAATATTTAAAATTTTACTTCTGTTTAAAAGTCTATTTGTCTTTCTAATTCCAAAAGCACCAGATTCAGCTTTAAACTGTTTTCCAGCAGCTCTACCTAATTTTCTACACTGTGATCTAGATCTATTACCTTCTTGATTACAATCAATTCTTGTTTCTATCTTTGCAGCTTTTGCACCCATTCTTGCTGAACGTTTTGCACCAAAAGCACCTGATTCTGCTTTTACTGTTTTTGAAGCCGCTCTACCTAACTGACGACATTCGGCTCTAGAATGATTTCCTGCTTGTTTACAGTCTATTCTTGTTTCTATCTTTGCTGCTTTTGCAGACATTCTTGCTGTACGTTTTGCCCCAAAAATTCCAGACTCAGCTTTAACTGTTTTAGAAGCCGCTCTTCCCAATTGACGACATTCTGCTCTAGAATGATTACCTGCTAATTTACAGTCTACTTTTGTATTTAACTTCGCAGCTTTTGCTTCTAGCTTTACTGTTTTCTTTACACCAAAAGCACCACTTGCTGCTTTAACTTCAGCCTTTGCTGCACGACCTGCTTGGCGACATGTTGAACCACTACCACCAGCTGATTTACAAGCTTGCTTAACTGCTCTTTTTTCTTGTCTGGCTTCTTTTCTAGCTGCTTGCTTCTTCTTATTGAAGATAGCGTGTGCCTCATTTACAGTTCCGATTTGGATTAAAGTAAATATAGTTAAAAATGATAGTAAAGTTGTTTTCATATCTCTCTCCAATAAATCAAGTTATCTGTCTTTATTATCGGTTATTTTGGAGAAATCACTTAGAATTAATTAGGTATTTACCTGTTTTCAGTGACTTAGTATTAATCTTGATCTTCTTCCCGTACCACAAAATGTGGTCACAGGAGGTAAGTGCTTAAAAAGTTGAGATTTTTTGATGATGATTTGTAAGCAAAAAAAACTCCAGCAATTTTGCTGGAGTCTGATTACTAGAAAAATAATTTTATTTCATAAACTATTCACCGCATGCAGTTCTAGCCTTTAATTTCAATGCTATTGGTGCAGACTTTCCATAAGGAATTAACTTTTGTTTCGCAATTTTACATGTTCTAGAATAGGGATTTCCCTTTTTCTTTTTATTTACACCAGTACCTATATTACTTTTAGTTGGACCAGTTTTAATATTCGAGGGTTTCCCTTTCTTCCCCTTTCTTGTTGAATTTGACTGTGGCTCATTTTTTAATTTTCCTGCTTGAATGTTTTGTCCTACCTTTTTAACGAAACGCGCATTAGCATCATTAATTGATAATCCTGAAACTAAAAAAACTCCAACTAATAAAAATACGTTCAATTTCTTCATAACCTTTCCTTTTTAATAGTCTCTGAGCTATCACTATTGATAAACTCACAATACTTTTTACTATTGATTGAGAGATATTATCGGTTGATCAGGCATTAAACTTGATTAAATACATCAAGCTTGTCTAGTATTAGTAACTTATCTACTTATTTCAAATATAAAGTGAGCAAGGAATTTTGGCATTATTAGAAAATTGTAATTTATAAGCGAAATATGAGCACCTGTAACAGTAAAAAGCTCCCCATTTTACCCCAGAGCATTCTAGAGATATAATTAAGCTAGTCCATTGAAGGACCGAGGAGCATCTCATGAAGTATTTATTGTTCTGTCTATTAATATTAAGTTTTAACGCAATATCAGGTGATGAAGAACTTGAGGGTTATACGTTTCAAAAAGATTACGAAACAAAAGACAGTCAAAGAGATGTTGCTAATAAAAAAAGAACTGCCGAAGAAACTACTAATAATGAAGCTGCTGAAGTGAAAAGAGTTAAAGCGGATTATTGGGAATGGACAGATAAAGTAGAGTAATTAAACTCTATGTTCAAATAACTTCTCTACAGGTTTCCATAAATTTATTTTCTCGTATTCAGATTTTAATTGCCCACAAGCAGCTAAAATATCATCACCTTTTGTAGCTCGTACCGTACAAGTAAAACCACGTCTAATTAATTGATCCATAAACCAAAGAATTTTTTCTTTTGAAGGTCTCTTAAAACTTGATTCAGGATACTCATTAAAAGGTATAAGATTTATTTTTGATTCTTTTCTTTTTAATAGATTAGATAATGCCATTACGTCATCCATTTGATCATTGAGTCCATCTATTAATAAATATTCATAAGTAATTCTTCTATGGGCCTTAAGTGGAATAGACTTAATAGCTTCGAATAATTTTTCAATATTATAAACCTTATTAATAGGCATTAACTCTGTTCGCGTTTCGTTCCTCGCACTATGAAGAGATATGGCAATATTCACAGGTGGAAAATCTAAAAGTTTTTGAATCTGTGGGACTAAACCGGATGTTGAAAGTGTCACTCTTCTTTGGCCTAAGCCTAGACCTTGATCATCTAAAAATAAATCTGCTGACTTTTTTACATTCTCAAAATTATGAAGAGGCTCACCTTGCCCCATATAAACTATATTAGTTAATTTCTCATCTGGATGAACATTATCTCTAAGCCATCTAGATACGGCCACAAACTGCCCAACAATTTCAGAAGTCTGTAAGTGACGAGTTAAACCCTGAGTACCAGTATGACAAAATGTACAGCCAATGGCACATCCAACCTGACTAGAAATACAAAGAGTTAATCTAGACCTAGCTGCTATCGCTACAGATTCAACTGTATTTTGATCATGCATTTTAACCAGAAACTTTCTTGTCCCATCAACAGACAGACCGTTCCAAATTATTTTTGGCATTTGAAAATCAAAGTTTTCTTTTAAATAATCGCGTTTTCCCTTAGAAACATTAGACCAATTATCAATATCGAATTCCATTTTTCTATAGATCCAATCAAAAACTTGCTTAGTTAAAAACGCAGATTTACCTTGGGCCACAAACAGCTCTTTTAACTCAGAAAATGGGTAATTCATTAAATGGGGTTTCACAGGAATATTTCTATAGAAATTAGGACTTTATGGCAATCAATTGAATTAATATTGTAATACTTATAGGATCTAGGAAAAGATTTTACCGAGAATTCCACTACTTGAAGAAGGCTTAAACGATTGATTTTCTAATTTAGTCCCCACTTTTTGGAAAAATTGCTGATATTCAGCCTTTTCTCTAACTCTCTCTAACCCACCATTATAATCTTCCACTGATAAAATAAAGGCATTTGGAGCTTCGATTTCTTCAATAAACTTTCGAACAAAATCACCTAATTCATCAAGGTTTCTAAATAATAAACTTGGTTCATTTCTAAAAAAACGGTGATATTGCTCGAGAACTTCAGCGCTATCCATAAAACCCGTTTCATTAAAAAGATAAATTATCTCAACTCCAAAGTCAGATTCTGGATCGGCTAAAGTTTTATAAATAACATTTAATGAAAGATTTTTCTTCATTTATCCTCTATTCAAAATATCCGTAATCAAGGGATACAGATCCACCAGGCAAAAGTTCAACTTCTGCACCCATTGGACTTGAAATTACCTTGGCATTGTTTTCATCAACAATTTTTCTAAGAGCAAAACTTTTATTAGAGCTGATTCTTGCTTTTCTCTTATAACTTCCAGGATTATAAAAATTAATTCTTCTTATTTCTTGAAAATTTAATTCTGTCGAAGTTGTACTTCTTCTACTCCAGAAAAATTCAATATCTTGTTCTGTTTCAACTAATGGGTGAATTAGATTAAAGTATTTAACAATTCTTTCCCAAAAATTCTGTTTCTTATTTAAAGAATGAGTACTTAATTCTTTTCCATCGTAAATGACAAAAATTCCTTCTTCATCTAACTTCACATGCTGAATATC